>NZ_CP193933.1:15000-131492 GCF_051603415.1 Streptomyces sp. S186
CACCACCCCCCCCCACACCCCCCCCCCCCACACCCCCCCCACCCCCCCCCCCCCCCCCCCCCCCCCCCACCCCCCACCCCCCCCCCCCCCCCCCACCCCCCCCCACCCCCCACCCCCCCCCCCCCCCCCCCACCCCCCACCCCCCAAACCCCCCCCCCCCCCACACCCCACCCCCCCCCCCCTTATCTCCTAAATCCCCCCTCATACTCCCCTACCTTCCTCTTTCCCACCCCTTCCAACCTCTCTCATTCCAACACATCTCTAAACCCACTCTTTTCCCCCTCCATACACCAAATCCTTTCTCCACTTTAATAAATTCTCCCTCCCTCCTCTTAAAACTATCACTAACCTTCCCTCCCTCCTAATCCCATCCTTAAACCCATTCTTTTCCTTATCCTTCCCCCCATCCACTACTCTTATAATAAATTCTCCCCTCCCCTATTAACCCATTATCACCCCTCCTCTCTCTTTTTAAACCCTTTCCTTTTTCTTTTTACCATATCCCCTTTCATCATCCCATTATCTTCTCCTAATTCACTTCCTCTCCATACCTTTCATCCTTCTCAAAATTCTCTCAATTCTCCATTTCCTCTCCTCTTATACTTCCTATACCCTTATCCTACATCCTCTTATATATAATCAACTATTCATATCACTCTTTCCTCTCACTTCCTTTTCTTATCTTCCTTTTATTATCATTACTCCTCTCTTCCTCTCTCTTCTCTTTACACACCTCACAATCCTTTTTAACCTCTTAACATATCCATCCTCTAACCCCTTTCTCCAAACTTCCCTATTATCAAACTCCCCCTTCCTAATACTTTTTACATTCCTTCCTTTCTTCCCACTCTCCTCTTTCTTACATTCTCATACACTCTTTCTCTCACTACTTTCTACTCTTATATCTCTCTACCTTCACTACTCTACTTTTTGCCTTACTACCTATTATCACCACTCTTTCAATTACTCATATAATTCATTATCTTCACATCCTCCCTTCTTACCCTCTCACTCAACTATTGTTCCGTCCCTATTTCTTTCTATCCTCCAAACTTCTACTTCTGTCCCTCCACTTATTAAAAAACCAATTCAACTCCTCCATGCTCTCCCACTCATCTTTTAATACTTTTTTCACCCTCTTACATTTCCAATCTTTTACACCACCTAATCCATCAAACATCATCACTGCCTCTTTATCTTTTCCCTATCTCCATTTAACCCTCATTCTCCTTTTCAACTCTTTACCTCCACCTCCTCAATATTATATCCTCCATCTCTTAACTCGCACACTCTTATCTTAAGGCTTCCATCCCTAACATTGGAGTCACTTCGATTAATCATTCTACCCTTCTTCTAACTCTTTACCCTATCACTATTCAATCCTTTTCCCCTCTCCAACTCCCCCATTACCCTATCTTACAAATCTTAACCTCCTACACCTACCCCTCCATTTAACCACCTACCAACCAAACAACAACCACCCAATAAAAAACCCCAACCAAAACCAACATACCCATAAAACCACACCCACATAAAACATTCACCTTTCCTCAAATCCTATTACCACCTATAACCCTACCTCACACCTCCAATTTCTCCTTACAACACTTTCCCCTACAATAAACTTCATCCTCCCCCATTCATCTCACAACTTCATCCTTCATCCCACTACTCATATAACACTCACCCCCCCTTAATAACATTCTCAACTCCCTTCTTATATTTAAATATCCTTACTCTACAAAAATAATATTTCACAACCATATAAAATAACAACTACCCCAACTTTTTACACATCTCATCCTTATCCCCTCCCTATTTATTTATATCTTCCTTCCCATTCTTTCCTTCTTTTATCTTTTCCAACTTATCCCCCCCTTATTATTTCAATCTATTCCCTACTTCTCCCTTTCAATCTAATTTATTACACTCCCTAAATCCTCATCTACCCCCTCCTTCCTCTAATTCATTATCTTATTTCCTAATCCCTACTTCACTCTTTCTCTTCCATTACCAATCCCAATCCAATCTCCCTACACATTTAATAAAACAATTACCTCCCCCTTTCCCATCCCAACAATACCAACCCCCACTTATCTTATTATTCCTCAATCCATATCCTATATCTAAAACCCATCATTATTTCCCAAATATCACTTCCAAACTAATTAATACTTCTTCTTATATATAAAACCTCAACCCCTCACCCACTTCTATCATCAATTAACCCCCTTATTTATTCACCTCCCTTTTACACTTTTTACTTTAATCCATATATACTATCATTTCAATTTCCCTTATTTATCCCTATCTCTTTCACCTCACTACCTCCCTAAACATAACCCTCTACCTATACCACCCTCACCAACTCTTCCCCCACAAACCAAAACCCCAACCACACTAATAATAATAATTCTCTCAATATAAATCTTCTACATAATTCATATCCTCATACCCTCCAAAATCCACATCTATTCAATTACCATACCCCCAAACTCTTTCCCTCACCCCATCTCCCTCTTCCTTTTCCCACCCCCACTACCCAAACTATACCCACTCTCCCCATCATCACCACACTATCATCATTTTACTCTAATTCCCCCCCCTCCACCCTGCCGATCGTTCGGCCCGGCCAGCGCGTTGTCGCTCGGTCGGACGGCAAGGGCGGCATGGTCGTCAGTGTCGAGAAGATCCAGGGCCGCGAGTTCGCGGTCAGCGCGCAGGTGACGGGGTACGTTCTGGACGCCCGGCTGCTGATGGACGTGCTGGGCAGCCTCAAGATGCCGGGCAGCTGGTTCCAGGTGTGGTGCAAGCTCGTGGCCGCGCAGGATCCGAGCTATCACGGGGTGGACCGGTCGAAGGCGCCGCGCGGGTACGTCCGGATCAACCAGCGCGAGCTCCAGAAGCGGTGCAGCCTGTCCGCAGCCTCGGTGAGCGAGCCGTCGCAGTTCTTCCACCACATCGGCTGGATGCGGACCGCGAAGCCCGGCGTGCTCCAGCTGAACCCGTGGCTCACGGTCGCCGGCACCTCTGCCGAGCAGGAGAAGTGGCAGAAGGAGTGGAACGCCGCGAAGGGCCCTACCTGCGTTATCCCGGCCCCGGACTACCCCGCCGAGTGGCGCGCGGAGCGGGCGAAGGCGAAGAAGGAAGCCGAGGCTGCGCGCCGTCGCGAGAAGGTCGTGGCACTCCCGCGGCGCCGGCTGCCCGCACGGAAGGCGAGCGCGTGACGCGGGCGGGCGGCATATCCTCAGAGCCAGACGACATCGACCAGGAGGCCCTCGTGAGCACCACTTACGTACCTGGCCCCCCGTCCGACGAGCCGATCGCGCTCACCCGCGACGCCCTACGGATGCTCGCCCTCGTGGACATCTCCTTGACCGCCCGGCGCGTGCTCGATGTCCTCCTGGCCTTCCAGGACCCCGACAACGGCGCCGTCGATATCAGCCAGGCCGAGATGGCTGCCGAACTCGGAGCAGGGAAGCCTGCGGTGAACCGCGGCTTCAAGGAGCTGAGGGAGGCCGGCCTCGCCTGGCTCCTGCGCCGCGGCTGCTACCAGCTCCACCCCGTCCTCACCGGCGGCCGGATCGCTGGCCCCGCGATGGCAGTGCCCGAGATCAACACGACGCCTGCAGAGGACTTCACCGAGCAGCGCCGGACCCGCTTCGCTGCCCAGGTCGCCAATCTCGCGCAAAGCGCCTGAGCGGCCGTACAGGGCTCTTCCTGATGCCACGGCGCCGCACCATGGGTGCAGCGCCGTTCACATACCCGGCGCGCCCCTTCCCGGTGGAGAGACCCGGCTCGCGGTCGGTATCACCAGGGGAACCGTCTTGTTCTGGTTCTCCAGAACAAGCACCGCGACGATGGGGCATGGCGGCGTCACCGTCCCCTCCAGAGGAAACCGCAGGTCAACGGCGTGCGGTGGGTCCGGACGGTATCACTAGGGGAACCGTCTTGTTCTGGTTCTCCAGAACAACCGGCGAGTGCTCCGGCAAGTGAGTACATCTTTGCCCCTGGCGGAGGGGAAACGCGCAGGTAGATGCGGCATGCGTGGCGGCTGGAGCAGGGGCCGTTGCGGCTGGCTGGGCGGCTGTACTGCGGACATCGTTCAAGAGCTGGGCTGCACCGCGGTGTTGCTACGCTGACGGCGAGGGACCCGGAGTCAATTCCAGTGACTCCGGGTCCCTCGTACGTGTGCGTTTGTCAGGCGGCCCAGCCGACGGAGGAAACGAAGGTGTAGGCGTCCCAATCTGTGCCCAGGCCGCCTTGGATGATCTCGTCCCAGATTGCTTCCAACTCTCGTGTGTCGCTGGCGATCCAGGCGTCGACAGCCCGGTCCCAGATGCTGCCACGTACGTTGATGGAACGCGGCTCCACATTGCGGCGGTGCCGGCGTTCGACCTGGGACTGGTCGGCCGGGTCGATCTCGATGCGGGTGCCGCGGCCGCGGTTATGGAGCCGGCGTTTGAGGTCGGCGACCACGTTGCGGCGGCGCAGTTCCCAGTAGGCGGCGTCCAGGCGGGCCAGGTTGGCTTTGCTGGGTGTCTGTTCCTCGGCCAGCCAGGCCATCAGGGTGCGGGGGCGGACGTGGACGCCAGCGCGGTCCATGGCTTCGTAGCCGGCGTCGGAGGCGGTCAAGTAGCGCAGACGGGCGGCCAGCCCGCGCTCGGAGGTGACGGGGGACTCGATGCCCGTGACCATCTTGTCGATGCCTTCGGCCAGCGCGACCCAGCCGGGCAGTCCTCGGGCGCCGAAGTGGCCGTACCGGCGCCAGCGGGAGTCCTCGGCCATCAGCGCGTCACCTTGCCGACGGTGTACTCACCAGAGGCTCTGGCGTCGCTGTACTTGATCTTCATCTGGGCGACGCCGCGGCCCTCGGGGAACACCTGGCGCCAGTCGCCAGTGAGGTGCAGTTCGTCGGTGCCCATCATGGCGACGACGTCCAGGCCGGCCTGATGAGCCTTGTACGCCTTGCCCCACAGGTTGGCGTACGCCTGACTGTGGATGATGTGCATCCAGTCCGGCCGCTCCATCTCCCGGTTGTGAATCGACTCCCCCATCGTGGAAACGAACTTCGAATACATCGCCTTGATGTATTCGAGGGTGATGGTGTCGTCCTCGGTAATGGCCTTCTCCCGCGCTGCCGTAAGGGTTTTGCGGAGGGCGTCGAGGAAATTCTCTGTCGCACCGCTGGTCCACGATTCGTGAATTTCGGGCGCTTCGAGAAGGCCGTATTTGGGCCCGGAGAGGCGCAGTAGCAGCCGGAGGGTGGCGTTGGTGACCCACAGGGGGCCGGGTCGCCATGACGTCGGGGATGGCGCGCTTGATCAGGGCCTGCAGCGCGACGTCGGCGTCGCCCTCGGCACGTTCCAGCTCCTCGTGCACCGCCCGGGCGATGAGGCCGGTGGTCTCCGCCTGGGCACGGGCCGCCGACTTCGTACGACGCTGCGGCCGCGTGGGCACCGGCGCTGCGACGGGCGAAGGCGATACCGCAGGAGCGGGTGCCGGGGCCGGCGGGTTCGTGGTGGGGGCGCTGGCGGCGTGGGGCTCTGCTGCGGGGGAGGTTGCGGCGGGGGGCTGGCACAGGGCGCCGGCGTGCAGCGGACGGCCATCGGTGGACTGGAAGTCCGTCACGACGCCGCAGCGGACACACGGGCCGGGTTCACCCCGGACGGCCAGGCCATCCGGAAGCCATGCGGTCTGGGCAGTGAAGTCCGGCGCCGGTGCGGCCGACGCTGAATTGGCGCCCTCGGGCGCCCGGGGCGGGGTGGGGGCGGGGTGGATCTGGGCGAGGCCCTCCAGCAACCGCAGGTACCGGGCCCGCCCCGGCGGCTGCGGGTCGGTGGTGCCGTCCTCCCAGTTGGCGATGGTCTGACGTCCGACGCCTACCGCCTTTGCCACCTGGGCGCGCGAGAGGTCGGCGGCCTGGCGCAGTCGCAGGCGCTCAGCCGGCTCTGGCATCCGCGCCGTCAGTCGCGCTTCCTCCAACAACGCTTCCACACTGTCGATTTGCTCATCGCTCATACGCCCAACCTACATCCAGCTAGGCGAAAACTGGAAGCAGATTAGGCAGTCATTAGCCATTCATTTGACGGTACCGGGCGCTGTGGCTTCCGGTCAGTCGATGCCGAGGGCGTCCGCGACAGCCTTGCGGGCACGGACGAGGTCAGCGTCGTTGACCGTCTCGTCGGCCTCCACGGTGCTCAACCACCCGGTGATGTCGTTGGGGTGCATCCGGTCGAGATCGCTTGGAATGACCAGAGGTCGGGTTGCGGTCATGTGCTTCTCCTTCGTGCTGGCTACCCCGTTCAACGGCCGTGGCGGGCGGCAGTGCCGCGCGGACCCGAAACAGGTGGGCAGCGGCCGAGCACGGTGCCGCGCACGTGTGACCGTTGCCGGTGCGGGGAGGCGCGCGGCGAAGCTGTTGGCTCGCCCGGGGAGAGGTGTCTGGTGACTCAGGAAACTGGTGCCGGGGAGGGTGCGGCTGCCGTTTCGGCGAGTTGGTCCAGCCGGTGGTACAGCGCGCGGACCAGGCGGGCCCGGTTCTGGCAGCACCGCAGGGTGTCCTGCCACGGGGTCGACAGGCGCCTGGCGGTCTCGCTGAGGATCGCGTCGGCGAGCACCCGCTGGAGGCTGCCCGCGGGGAGCGTGGATGCCGCGCGCTGGACGTCGGCGGCGACGGCACGGGCGTGCCCGGTCAGCTGTAGCGCGATGTGTTCGTAGTCGCGGGGGTGGGCGTCGTGGTCGCCGGCGGCCGGCTGGATCAGCAGGAGAGATGTTCCGGCTGGGTCGGATTCGGGAAGCTCGCTTTGGCCGCGTTCCAGTCCAGGCGGAACTGGGCGGGCAAGTCTTGGCGGTTGATGACACAGATCGCGATGGGGTCGATGGAGACGCGTTTCGCGTCCACGTGATGCACGAATCCGCGGGCCGCCAGCCGGTCGACGGATTCGTGAAGTTCGTCCGCCGTGAGGTAGCCGAGCGGGCTGAGGAGCAGCCCGAGCCCCAGGTTGTTGATCACCAATCCGTGAGGAGCCAGTGCCTCAGCACGGCCCAGAGCCAGCCGGATCAGGGCCGCCGCCTCGTAGGGGTAGTGCACCAGGTCGCGCATCGCCTCCTTGTGCATGGAGAGCACCAGTGTGTCCGCCGCGTCAGGATCCAGCTCCATACAGGTGCGGTCCGCATCCGGCGGCAGGATCCGGTGAGGCGGCAACGGCTCCAGGGCGCGCTGTGCGTCTCGGAGCCGTCCGCGGTGCAACTGCGAGCGTCCCGCCCGGTCGGGCGCACACTTCTCCCCCGGCGCGGCAAAGCAGTTCGGGCACGTACGGTTGCGGGCGCGTTCGCGGACTGCTGGTGGTACGGCTCGACTCACGCGTTCTGACCTTCGATGCGGGGGCAGCGTCTGCACAGCTTCTCCTGGGCAACGGAGCCATGGTGCGCAACGCGCCGTCTCCTGGGCTGCATGCCGGATTCTCGGCCCCTCTACCATCTGACCGTGAGGCGGCGGGGTGCAGGCCCGGAACGGTCCTTGGCCACAAGCACCTGGACCTCGGCGGGTTCGGTGCGGTCGACCAGGGCGAGAGTGTCGGCGTGGTACTCCAGCTCAGCGCCGATTCCCAGATCGTCGATCTCCAGCGGGTGGCCCTGACGGCGGGGCCGCTCCAGCCTGGCCACCAGCAGGATCGGTAGGTTGCCGAGCACAGGGTCTCCCAGCGCCATCCGCTTGAGATCCAAGCTGACCATTTCGGCATCCTCAGGCGTGCGTACTCGCTCCGCCTGCTCCGTATGCATCATCTGCAGCCGGTCGATGACGACGAGGTCCGCCGGCTCGCCCCGGCCAACCTTCGCCGTGAGCACGTCGTGCATGTGGTCGGTGGTCAGCAGTCGGGTCCGATCGATCGTCAGGCCCGGTACGGGGTTGCGCGCGGTGAGATCGGGGGCGAACAGGACTGCCCGTAGTCCGCATGCCACGTTGTGAACCGCAATGTCGTATCCAGCTTGGGCCTCTCGACTGCGTGAGCGTGTTCCCAGACAGGACAGACGGCCAGGGGACAGGTTGAGGACGTCGTCCATCTCCGGCCAGGGAGTTGTGACCTCCCGCTGTTCGGAGCGCTCCAGAATGTTGATGATGTGATGCAGCGACGTCCGCCCCACGAAGGGCGAGTTCATGCGCTGCGCCCAGTGGGCGAGCAGCCGGCTGGTTTCTGAGTCGTCGGCTTGGACCTGCTGCGGGATGGCGAGCACCCCGTTCCGGTTGACCCGGTGCTTCACCACGGTGAACAGGCGGTTGGCGCAGTCGGGGGCGTGAACAGGGTACGGGCCCCACTCCCATGCTGCCGGCTCGTGGCTCATGGCCAGCCCGGCGATGGTGATCGCCCCCGTCGGGCTGGGCTCGATCGAGTCTAAGCACACCGGGCAGTTGTAGTTCACGTTTGGTGCTCCTCCTCGGACGGTCGGGCCGGACGGACACTGGGACGAAGCCCTGCTGGCACGTCTGCCCGGCCGGTTGCTGCATCATCATGCGGAATCTATGTCGACATGGCAGCTTCCACATGGCCTGCGGCACAGTCGTGGCAGTACCAGCGATCGTGCTTCGGGTTCTGCGGCGAGGGGATGCTGTAGGCCGGTTCCCGATCCGGGGTCGTCGGGCGCAGGTCCGCACTGCACTCGCAGCACACCAGGTTCTTCGGGACCTCGTCCTTCCTCATCATCACCAGCCCGTCCCTCGTCGGCTGGAGGTAGCAAAAGGGGGGCGGCCCCAGCGTGAGGGTCCTGATCGTTCCATCCGGTTCAAGAGTCGGCCGGCCCATGAGTTCGACCAAGTCCTCGTACACGAAATGGCGAGCCTGAGACGGGCGCTCGAAGCGCAGGGCTGCGCACATCTCCCGTGTGACACGGTGCCCATTGATGAGGGGATGCTCGTCGTTGGGGTCAGGCGTCAGTGTCAGCTCTCGCTGTCCAAGCACATCCTGCCGCCAGTCGCCCGACTTGGCCTGCGGTCTCAGACGGTCCACGAGAACTTGGGCCTCGGTTTCGCTCCGCACGAGGTGCACGGAGATAGAGGGCCGGGTGCGGCGTGGCTTGTTCGACTTGTGTCGTCCCATACCTCGATGAACGCCTACGGGCGCGCCCTGTTACAGGTTCCATCTGCCGTGAGAGTGAGAGCCAGCCGGATCCGTCACCGCGTGGAGCAGGCACTGCAGGCGGTGGCCTTGTCGGGGTCGTAGCGGCGTCGGTGGCATGCACACCAAGGCCAGCCTGCGCAGGCTGGGCATCGAGTGTGAGGGGCGGCGACGGGCACGCCGCAGGCACCGTCCTGGCCGGTGCACTCGCGCATCGGCGGCCGGTAGGCGACCGCTTCGGCGGTGGTGCGGTCCGCGGCCGAACCCTGCTCCAGCTCCTCAGCGTCGTCCAGCTCGCGCCGTGGTACCAAGAGTCGTCCGCCCTGGCAGACGGTGCACGGTGCGTCGTCGCGGTTGGGCTGGTCAGCCAGGTGCCAGCCGTCCTCGCAGCGGCCCGCGCAGGCGGTGGGGGCCAGCAGCCACACGGCGACGTCGTCGGGTTGGTATCCCTCTCGGCTCGCCTCGGCCTCACGTTTGAGGGAACGTCCGGCCCAACTCCCCCACCAGCGCCGCTCCACCCGAGCCGCCAGCTGCCGCGGGGTGCGGTTCTGCAGCTCGGTGTGGATGGTGTCCATGACCGTGGGCGGGACGGCACCGCCACAGGCACGGACGACCTTGTCGGGAAGCGCCGCCAGGACCGCGCGCACCGGATCGCTCGCCGTGCCCGCGTCCTGGCAGCCATCGCACTGGTCCCAGTCCCACGTCCGCGGGAAGTACGTCATCGTCCACCGGTGTCGGTGATCCTTACGACGTTCCGGAGCCACGTGAACGACGTGGTCAGCCGGAGACCCGCGGTCCGGCAGCGGGGCGGAACAGGTCCGGCACATCCCCCGGCAGGTCCGGCAGCGTTGTCCGTCGCGGGTGGGAGCCTGGCAGGTGGGGCATTCGCGCCGGCACACCCGACATAGATGGTCCTCGGGATGGGGCTGCGGCAGCCAGCGGTGCTCGCCCTGGCAGCGCACGCACCGGCGCGGATCGGTCTCTTCGCGGTGGGTGGGCAGGATCGGTTGGCCCGGGCACTGGTCGCAGCGCACGATGGCTCGGTCCCGGTTGGGGGCGAAGCGCACGCTCATTCGGTCCTCCCGTGGTTCTGCGCCGCTGCGGCGGCGAGTTGGTCAGCGTAGTGGGTGGTGATCGCGCACCAGGTCGCGGTTGCCGCGGAACGCCGCCGCGCCTGCTCGGCCTCGGGAACCGAATCCTCGGTCGGGCCGTAGACAGCGATCGCGGCTCGGCGCGCGGCCTCGGCGGCGCGCGCCGCGATCGTCTCCAGGGCCTGCAGCTGTTCACGTACAGGCCGCGGCAGGATGTTCTCGTCCCCTGCCGATTCGTGCGTGGCCCCGACGGACATCAGCTGACCGGCCGACTGGAGGGATGGTGCTGCTGAAGCTGGAGTGCGCTGGGCCGGGAGTGCCGGCCGAGCAGCAAGGCGAGGCGGCAACGGGGCCTCCAGCGCTGCCTGCAGGGCCCGGGCTGCTTGGCGCCTCTCGTAGACAGCGAGCTCGCACAGGTCGCACCGGACGTTGTCGGTGGCCTTGCCCCGGACCAGATTCCGGCAGCCCCGCTGGGCGCACGGCACCATCGTCATCCCGCCGCGGGTGTAGGGCAGACCGATGCTCAGCGCCCACGAAACACCGTCCCGCCGGAAGGTATATGGGCGTTCCGCGGAACCGGTGGCCAACGGCCTAAGCCGTTCTCGCAGTCGCGCCGCGATCATCGCGTCATCCTCCCCCTCGATCAGCAGCCCGCGCACGAGCCGCTCCAGCCGGGCTTGCTGGTAGGCCGTCGGCGACGGTGCGACCTGGGCGAGGATGCCGGCCACCTGCGGCACCTGGTGACTCAGCGCAGGTCCGAGGCATCCAGGAGAGGACGGAGAGGGTGGGGTTGGCTGTTCCGCGCGTAGCGCGTCGTCCGCATCAGCCCCCGTCGCAGCAGGTGTATCGGCTACCTCGGGATCGACCTGGTCCTCGCGTGCGCACGCGCACTCCGGCACATCGCAGCACTCCACACGGCCGTAGCCGGAAAACCCATTACAACCCGCACTTTCATCTACCACCTGAGCCATAGGTGAGTGGTAAGCGTGAAGTCCTGCAGAAAGATCGCTTCCCTCACATACCGCTTCACCCTGCTTGACCTGCGATTTTGCCTTCTGGGCCAGGATCTGGTCCCGCCCTGCAGAAAGATCCACCCGCCGGGGACCCGGAACCAGCCTCCCAGGCCGGCCTGCAGCCCGCCGGAGGCGGCGCATCTCCCGGTACGCGGCCTCCACCGTCGGGATGACCAACTGCTCCCGCCCGCCCGTCGTCTGACGGACCTCCACGGCCCCCGCCACCTGCAGCCGGCCCAGAACCTGAGCACCAGCCGCCGACGAGCAGCCCAGCAACCGCGCCAGCGTCGCCGCCGGCCGCCCGTGCACATCCACCGCACCGCCACACAGCCGCACCACACCCGTCGGACGCGACTCCAACACCGCCAGCAGCAGCGCCAGACGATCCGTCGCCGCCCCCCGACCGGTCCGCCGGCCCAGCAACCCCGGCAGTGTCTGCGTGCCGTCGGAATGGGCCCAGCCCGGAGCGCACACGGCCTGCAACAGCCCGAGCAGAACGGCGAATTCCGGCTTCCCCAGCCGCAGCGGGTGGGTTGCGTCCTGGTGGTGACGGGCTTCCCACAGCGGCAGCAGCGGCCAGCGCACACCGGTCTTGATCCGGGTACCGGGCCGCAGCGTGTCCTCGGAGTTGGTGATCTGCCCCCGGTCCAGGTGAGGGCGCACCTCGTGTCCCACGGTCGATGCACTGACGCCCACCCAGCGGCCGAGCTCACGTGCCGTCATCTCCACCGCCAGGTCCGCGGCCGCGGCCGACGCCTTCGCCATGAGCACCAGTGCCGACATCCGCACCGGGTCCGACGCACCGACCAGGCCCGGTTGGTCCAGCAGCGCCTGCACCGCCGCCCGCAGCCGGTTCCGCATCGTGGTCGTCAGGGTCAGCGGATGCCCCGCCTCCCACGCCGGCACCAACTCTGCCGGCCGCGCGTTCACCGTCGCCCTGCTCACAGTCGCCTCCCACCAGCCGCGCGTCCGTACGCGGCGTGAGGGGCGACACCATCACCTGAACCGGACACGTCCGGCTTGGCGAGGAGAATGAGGGGCACGGTGAAGGAAGGCACTGGCCGAGGACCGCTGTTGGGCGCGGGAAAAGTGTTCATGCCGCACTCTGCGACGGATCGCCTGTGGATAGATTCCCCGCACCCAGCCGCTCCCGCCTGGCGGGAGCGGCCCGTCAGACTTCTGCATTTGCGTCCCGCCACGTGGGATCGGGGGCTGCCCACATGAGCGCGCGGCGTCCAAGACCGCTGACTACTAACCGAGGTCAGCTTCCGGCCGACCGCCGCATGGGCTTGCCGAAACGTGCCGAAATCCGTGAGCGAAGGACCCAGCGGACTGGGAACCCGAGAACTCTGCACGGCACCCACCGCCACGGCACTCACTGGTGCCCCCGGAGCGAGGTGGCGGACAGGCCCAGCTGAGCAGGAGCGACGTACGAAGCGATCACGTACAGAGAAGGGATCGCCGACCGGCCAGATGTGACAGGCAACCTGAAATCGATCATCCGGCCACGCTGAGGCGGCGTGCCTGGGGATAGCGGACGCCCCCGCGGCGCGACCGCGCCGAGCGACTGGAAGGCGCCGGCGGAGGTGGCGGAAACCGACCGGCGTGACGGCAAAAAAAGCCCAATCCGCGCCATTCGGGCATGGGTGGGCTGGCAGAAGGCACGAACGTAGTGCAAGATGTCACCGGGTCTCTTCTTAGTGGGAGGCACGACAAAGCCCACCTCGGTGGTGCTTGGTTCTGGGAGAACCTGAAAATCGCCTCGATCACCCGGCGCCAACCGGAATCGATCTAGGCCCCGGCCCGGTCGCCAAACCGGTCCGATGACACGAAGGCCGCGCACGGTGCGCCAACACCAGCGGCCAGGGCGGCAAAGCCGCCCAGTGGACTTACCTCATCTCCACCCCCTCCGGGGGAGAGGTACACCCGCGACCAGACCGTCGCGGAAGACGAGAGAAGGCGCCTGCCGGAGCGACGCGCGAGTCATCGCTGCTACGGCAGACGCCTTGCTGTGTGTACGCAAAAAAGTACGGGTATCCTTACCCACGTTGAGACCTTCCTTGTTAAGGTCCTTGGCCATGCCCCCCGGAGCGGTAACTCGCGGGGGGTTAGCCATGTCTGTATCGATCTTATCCTCAGACACGTTACCCCCCTCACGGGCAGCAACGACACCTCGGCACCACCCGTGTCGCCCTTGCGTAGAGCCTTTCTGACGCCCTGCCAGGCCGACGGCGCCCTGCCCCCTCGTCAACGGATTGGAGCTCATAACGGCATGATGAGCAGCATGCACGCGACGCCGACTGACCCTCTGGACGTGGAAACCTTCGCCCAACCGGTGCAACAGCACAGGTTCGTGGCAGCCATGGAGCGGATTGCCGCCAGCCGGGCTCCGGGAGCACTCACCCGCGTCTACATCAGCGTGCCTCCCCGAACGAGAAGCAGCGAGAAGTGGCAGAGCAGGCTTACCCAAATCACAGAGGCTCTGCCGGCGGGGGTTGAGGTGCTGCACTACGAGAATATTTTCGGTGGTGAACGAGCCTACGACTGGGAAGGTATTGCCGACGAACTCGACGGCCTGGTCGTTGTGGGCAGGGCGAAACGGCCTGGGAGTCGCGTCTACTTCCTGGGCCCCACTGCCCGCCACGAACTCCGGTCCCTCATCGCCCGTAAGCCCGTGCTCATCTACTCCCATAACCTCGGTCTGATCCCCGTCATCGACTGCAAGAGCCAAGTCCTCGACCACGATGACGCACCGCGACTGAAGCTCACCGCGCCGAAGCGATGGCAGCGGGATACTGCGACGCTCAACGCCGCACTCAACGCGCTCAAGCCAGCGGGGGCGGAACGCACAGCTGCGGCCGGTCACCTCGCTCATCCCTTCGCCACGCCTCCTTGGTGAGGTCATCTCAAACTGCTTGCCGTACAAACGTGCTGATCACCCATGATGTGAACAAACTTTGCTGTCGCCGCCAAGGGGATTCGAGTGGGCTGTTGCCGGCTTCCCGCCTGACGGGTGCCTTCGAGCCGTGCTCCCGTTAGGCGGGAAGCGCAGCGGTCGGCCGTCCGCGCGGCTTTGGCCTACTCAAGGGCATCAGCCCGCTCGGCGAGTTCAAGCAGTTCGCGAGGCGCATTGGGGCCGGCGATGAGTACCAGTTCACGGATGGTGGCGCGAGCTGCCTGGTGGGTCTGGATCATCTCGGGCGCGATGGCCTCCGCGCGCAGTAGGCAGTCGAGGGCTTCTCCTCCGTGCCGCCTCTGCGCGTGTGCTCGCCCCAGGTCCATCAGCACCCGCCCTCGACGCTCAGGTGACAGTTCGTCGGCGTTGATGCTGAGGCCGATGTCAAGCGCTTCTCCGGCGTCGCCAAGGTCAACTGCGGTGCTCACCGCTTGGACCTCGACGTTGGCCGGCCCGAACTCCAGGTTGAAGTCATTCCGGTCCTCACCGAGCTGAGTGGCGATCACGCGCGCCTGGTCGATCTCTGTCTTGGCATCGGCTCTGGCGCCGGCGCGGGCGTGAACGAGCGCGAGTGCCAGGTGGAGAGAGCCGAGGACCGACAGAGCCTCCGGTGAGCGACTTTCCTGTTCCCGCAATGCATCGATGGCCGTGCGAGCTGCGTGTTCGGCTTGGTCGAGACTCCGCAGCCGTACGAAGGCATGGACCAGACGAAAGACGCTGGCGCAGACGTGGAGGGGGTTCCCGGATCGTTCTGCGGCGAAGATGGCGCGGTCGGCGGCGACCCATGCGGCATCAGCTTCATCCTGCCGTACGAAAGCTGCGGACAACGCCTGGTAGGTCCGGGAGAGCAACAGCTGTAGCTCCGTGCGGTGCTCTTCCTCGGCTGTCCGGGCCCCTCGCTCGAGCTCGGGGAGCAGATCCGTTGCGAGGACGCTGACTTGTGCCAATTGTCCCCCGTGAGTGAGCTCCCAGAGGTCGTCGACATCGCCCCGGAGTGCCTCCAGCGGTTTCCCTCCGCCAGTACGGCTGCCGCTGAGCAGAGTGGGAAGCGCTGGGTGTCCGGAGATCAGCCGCCGGGTTTCCTCAAGGTCGTTGGCGAGCGAGAGAGCGGTGGGAGCCTGCGAACGCCCGCCCAGCTCCGGCGGCGTCCCGGGGCGCAGTTGCTGTACTGACACGCCCAGTTCGTCTGCGAGCTGCTGCAGCAGGTCGACCCGCTGTACTGGTTGGATGCCCCGCTCCACTTGAGACATCCAGCTGCTGGTTTTTCCGAGTGCCGCGGCGAGCTCGGTCTGTGTCCGTCCGCGATCTTTGCGGTACTTCTGGACGCGCTGGCCGAAGGCTCGGTCCTGCGGGTCGACGTTCTTCCCCGTTGGCTTCATCACCCCTCCATACCGGGGCGCTTGCTGACATCTGCCAGTTCCTTGAGGAAGGTCACCTCGGTGCTGGTCAGGAACTGCTCGCGGGTCGCGAGGAAGTGCCGGGTGTGTGGCTGCTCCTCATGGTCCTGGAAAGCATCCTGGTCCGCGTAGAGCTCGTAGAAGACCCGCACGAGCGGCTCCTCGATGGGCGTGTGCACGGCGTAGACGAGGGTCCCGGGCTCCATGCGGATACCGGCGGAGGTCCGCGCCACCAGCTCGTCGAACTGCTGGGCAGCCGCTGCATCTCGCAGGGTGAACCGCACTGTCAGTGCAAAGCCGCTGGCCACGGTGCACCTTCCTCTCTATGCCGCGATATCACGAACACAGATTCTCACACTCGACGCGTGAAGTGCTAGCTAGCACTGAATCTGTTGACTAGCACTGCAAGTGCTACTACTTTGGATGCGTGGCGCCGTTGAACGCGGACGGGCTTCCCTTTGGTCGTCCCTTGCTCGGAGCCACATGCACCACCGCGGTGGTTCGTCCGCCCCTCAGGGGTGGCCGGGAGTGATAGCACCACCAAATCCCCCGGGTTCTCGACCACTGCGTGCACGTCGCAGCGCTATGCGCTGTCCGTCCCCCAGGACGCCGGGTCGCCCCGTGCGCCTGGTGGGCGGAGAGAGCACCGCGACGCACCTCATCCCCCTCTCATTTGAGGAGTTCTCCATGGCCATCACCTCCGCGATGCCCACGACCGCCGCAACGCCCACGGCCAAGAAGCGGCCGAGGCGGACCCACACGAAGCGGGTCAGTCACCTGCCTGCCATCAAGCTCTCCCAGATCCCGCCCTCACACATCGACCTGCGGGACCCGCTGATGGCGGTCCTCTACTGCGAGAATTGCAAAACCTGGTGCCCCATCACCGGCATGCAGGGCCGCGAGCAAAAGCTCGTCCCGCACCACACCGGTAAGGCTGGCGAAGGCGCCGCGATCCGCTGCCGCAACAGCAATCGCCGCATCGAGTTCGACCTGACACTCCCCGAGTGGCACCGGGCCTTGGTCGACGCACACAACGACACACTGTCCCGCCGCCCGACCAACGTGCTGCGCAAGCCCAAGGTCGCGCCTGCGCCAGCAGTCAGCCAGATCGCCGCCCAGCTGCGATCGGTGGCGGACGACGGGGGCGACGGACGCACCCTGTGGTTGGTGCGGGAAATGGGCTGGGCCTCATCGGCGCCAGCGGTCAACGACGCCGACACCCGGCGCGCGCAACGACCCGCCGGTGATACGCCGCTGGGTAGCCCGCCGGTTCCGCTGACCACCCTTCACCCCCAGCGTCCCGTGCACTGATCCGCACGAACGACCACGGCCCCGACCACTCCGCGCTCGAAGCGGGTGGCCAGGGTCGTGGCTGCTCGTACGGCAGTCACAACGGCGACAGCCCCGGCGACTTGGAACCCCCCGGGGCTGTCCAGGACCTGCAAGGAGGACCTGATGCACAGCATCGCACAGTACGACGGCGACTCCGACCCGAACATGGACGAGGCCCTGCGCCGCGTCCGGAACGGGCGGTGAGCGGCATGGACTGGCGTCACCGCGCGGTCTGCCGCGAAGAAGACCCCGACCTGTTCTTCCCCCTCGGCAACACCGGACCGGCGCTCCTGCAGATCGAGGAAGCCAAGGCCGTCTGCCGCCGCTGCCCCGTCATCGAGCACTGCCTGCAGTGGGCACTGGAGGCCCACCAGGAACACGGCGTGTGGGGCGGGACGAGTGAGGACGAGCGGCGTGCATTGAAGCGTGCGGCTGCTCGTCGACGTGCCCGTCGCGCGGCAGCGGCCGGTCAGGCTGCTGCCGGCGTCGGAGCAAGGGGGGCTGTCTGATGGGGTGGATGGCCGATCAGATCGCTGATCAGGAAGCTGCTGACGCGCTCGCCCGGTGGCACATCGAGGAAGCCCAGCGGGCCGCGGAGGCCGCCGCAGCTGCGGCCCGGCAGGCAGCGGAACTTCGGGGTGAGCCCCAGTGAGTGAGCCCGACCCGCAGCACGACCGTGCCCCTGACACCACGGATCAGATGCCATCGCTGCCTCAGCGTCAGCCCGGGGGCTCGCTGTAGCAGTGACCTCCCGCCCGATACACCGGGCCCGTGCCGCGCAGCTTCGCGCGGCACGGGCCCTTGCCCTCTACGGGTTCGCGCATCCCGAAGCCCACAGCGCGCTGACAGCCGCCGCGGTGGCCGCCAGCGCGCTGTGGGACTCCGGCTATCCCATCCACGACCTGCACACACTCCGCTCTCGCCGAGGAGAAGCGATGATTCCCACCCAATTCCGGACCGTGCATGGCCCCTGCAGCCGCTGGACGCCCGCTGACTTCGATGCCTACGAGCACCTCGTCGAAGGCACCGATCCCGTTCTGGCCCGCGCCGCCTGCGACGGTCTGGTCGTCACCGGCCGGCACGTTGTCGACGGCGAGGTCGTCGTCAGCGTCGCCCTTTCGGCAGCCACTGGCCACGGCCTGGTCCTCACCGACTAACAAGGAGCCCCACGCACGTGATCGCCACCCAGATCGCCTGGCCCGAGGGTGTCATTGCCCGCTTCCTCACTGTCGCCGGCGAGGCCCTGCGCGACCCCGCCCTGACCGTCGACATCAGCCTCGCAGGCAGGCGCGGTTTCGCGACGGCGGCCTGCTCCGGCTGCGAGACCATCCACACGCCGATCAACTACGAGGGCTACTACCTGGACTGCGAGTACGCCCCCGAGGAGGCCCTCCAGAAGGCGCTCGACTCCGCCCGCGCGGACGCGTCGAAGTGGGCGCAGAGGCACGCCGAGAAGTGCCGCGCCCTCCCCCAACCTCAGCCCACCGCCTGACAAGGCAGGACAGAACCGGGCACCTCCGCTGATCACGCCATCTACCTCGATCGATCCAACGAAGGGAACACCATGCCTGCAACCAGTCGGCTTCGCCGTGCGAAAGTGCGTGGGAGGCGCACCACCAAGACCACCACTGGGTCCGTTGCTGAGCAGACGACCGTCATCATGCGCTTCCTGACCGCTGGTGGCGCCACCGTCGAGTTGCGCTCGCACCGCTTCTCCACCCGCTACACCGGACAGGGCCGGCCTTACGTCAGCGACGAGGTGCGCGACGTGGACGGTTTCGTCTGGAAGTGCCTGGGTTGCGACGCCGATGGCCGCAGCGACGGGCCCAACCCCATTCGCTTCGACGGCGGCCGCTACCTCCCGGGCGAGCGGGACGAGGCTCGCCGGGACGCCAACGCCCACGCACAGACGTGCCGCGCCATGCCCCTCCTGACGGCCTGACCGTTCTGTCGGTTGCCTCCTCAGCCCGCCCCACCGCCTGGTGGTGCGGGCTGAGTTGCAGGGAGCCGGACAGCCCGGACCGCACGTCGGACCAGGAGGAACACCATGGCACGCATCACCCGAGCCCGCATGAACAGCGACGCTGACTACTGGGAGAACACCGCCGCCCCGGCTGCGGACGAGGCGGCAGCCGACTGCAAGAGCGTCATCGCGGACCCGACTGCTTCCGAGTACGCGCAGCAGTCCGCCGCCCGGGCGCTCGACATCCACAGCGAGAACGCCGCCACGTACCGCGACATTGCGGAGTCCCTGCGCGCCGGCGAGGTCCCGGACGGTTACGAGTTCGACTGACCCGTCTGTCGGCTGCCTGACCCGTCCCACGGCACTTCTCCAGGCCGACCGCCTGCACCCCGGGCCGTCGGCCTTCCGCACGCCCCGGTCCGGGAACACCCCGGACTTCCGATCACGCAGGAGGACCGCAGATGCACACCATCCCGCTCCGTATGCCGCTGGACGACACCGGCCTGCCCCACCGCCAGGAGCCCAGCGCCCCGGCACCCGCTGCACCGGTCAACGCATCTCGGTACAACCACCCGCACTTCCTGGGCACCTCGCCGGGCGAGCGCGAGGGATGGATCGTCTACACCTTCGCGCCGTTCACCGGCACGGAGCCGACGCCGACGTTCCCCACCACCGCGTACGACGACACGTCGCTGACCTGGGAGCTGCGGGATTCGCTGCACGACCAGTACACCGCTGCCCGCATCGCGTGGTCCCACGCCCGGCTTCGACGCCAAGCCAAGGCACTCCTGCACAAGGCCGCGTCGCTCTGGACGGCCTGGACGACGGCACGGGACGAACTGATCGCCGTCTTCGAGGAGTTCTGGAGCACCAGCGACGGCCACTGGCGAGCGCAGCTGCTCCGCTTGACCGACGCGGAGCGCGCGGTGAACAAGGCAGCCGGCGACTGGGACACGGTCGCCGCGAAGCTCGCCAAGGTCGCCGCCGACCAGATCGACGTCGCCGGGTATGACGAGAAGCTGCCGCTCACCACCGTTGCCCAGGAGCTCGGGTACGACGCGTCGGACTGGATGATCCACCCCGTCGACGACTACGCCCACCCGCTCCCGCAGTACCGCATCGTCAGGAACGGCGTCGACTACTACGGCCGCGCCACCCCGCTGACCGCATCGGCCACGCAGCTGGTCGAAGCGCAGAGAGAGCGCCTGCGCGAGGTCGCCAACCTCGCTGGCGCCGCGGACCCGGCCGACCGCGCGCTCGACTGAGCTTCGCTCCCACCGCACGCCGTAGGCAGTTTCGAGCCCGCCCGGCAGCACTCCCCCAGACCGGCCGCCCATCCCCCGGGCCGCCGGCCTTCTTGTGCGCCCGGAGCGGGTAGAGCCGGTGTCCGTTTCGCAAGCAACCCTCCGCACCTTCCCTGACTTGAAACGAAGGAGGCCGTAGTGGCTAGCCCCAGTCCCCCACTTCTGGAACACGTGCCGTACAAGGAACAGGAATCCGAGTTGCCCGCAGACCCCGCGCCGCAGCGCGGTGAGCCTGGGACTCAGAAGGCGCAGCCCACGCGTGAGTCGCAAGTGATCGAGTGGTCGCGCGGTGAGAAGTGGCTGCTGGCGGCTGGAGTCGCCTCCGGCGTCGGCGTTGGCACGCTTGGTCTGGCGTCGTCGTACCGGGCACTGGAGCGCAAGGCCGCGGCGACGGCCGCCCGGGGCGGCTGGGGCTGGGGCGAGTACGCGTGGATGCTGCCGATCGGCGTCGACCTGGGCATCCTGACGTTCTCCATCGTCAACCTGCTGCTGGTGAAGGCGGAGAAACCGCTCGCCTGGGTCAAGTGGGTGCCCCGCGTCCTGACGATCGTGACCATCGTCCTCAACTGGTCGACGGGCGCGACACTCCCAGGCAAGCTCGGGCATGCCGCCCTCGCTGCTCTGTGGGTGGCCCTCTCCGAGATCGCCGCGCAGCTGTATGCCGCGCACATCGGCCGACTCAAGGGCCGTCGTCAGATGGAGCGGATCCGCGTCTCCCGCTGGCTATATCAGCCGGTCAGCTCGTTCCGCGTGAACCGGCTGATGAAGTCCTGGGAGATCACCTCCTACCAGGAGGCGCTGGAGCGTGACCGTGAGCTGATGGTCTACCGCTCCGGACTGCGCAGCGAGTACGGCCGCTGGTGGCGCTTCAAGGCCACGGAGGAAGACCTTCAACCGCTTCGGCTCGCGGCCTATGGCATGACCATCGAGCAGGCACTGGAGGAGCCCGACCGACAGGAGGCCGCGAAGGAACTTCGAGAGCAGAACCGGGACCTTCAGCGTGCTCGGGCACGGCTTCAGCGTATTGAAGCGGAATCTCAGACCAAGGCCGCAGAGCTTCAGGCGGAGGCCGCCGAGGTCCGGGCTGAGGGTGAACTGAGGGCAGCCAAGGCAGAGGCCGAGGCCGCGACCTCAGTGGCGGTTCAGCAGGCTGAAGCCGACCTTCAAGTCCGACGCGCGCAGGCGGATGCAGAGGCCAGGCGCTTGGCAGCCGAGGCCGACGCGAAGGTCAAGGAGCTGGAGGCAGAAGAGCAAGCACGCCAGGACAAGCTGGCCCGCCAGCGAGAAAAGGGCCAGCTCAGCTGGGAGTCGGAGCGCGCAGAGCTCCTCGCCCAGCAGAAGCAGGAAGAGCGTCGCCGCGAGCTTGAAGCCCGCCAGCTGGAGGCCGAAGGGCAGTTGAAGGAGAGCGCGGAGGCGGCCACCGCCCGCCGGATCAAGAAAGAGGAGGACAAGCGGGCCGCGGAGGCCGAGAAGGAGGCGGCTGAAGCCCGCAAGGCGGCACGTGAAGCGGATCTGAACGCCGAGCAGGACCGGTTGAAGAAGGCAAAAGCGGAATCCGAGGCGGAGGCGCTGGAGCGCAGGGCGGCTGAAGACGAGCGGGCCGCTCAGGCGGCCCGGTTGAAGGCGGCCGAGGACGAGCTGAGGGCGGCTGAGTTGGAGGCTGAAGCGCGGCTCACCCCGGCTGAACGGGAGGCTCGCAAGGTCGCCGACATGATCCGGGCAGAGGGCTTGAAGGCCGTCACGCTCACCCGGATCGAGCAGACCTTTGGCGTCTCCCAGGGCACCGCATCCGGCCGGCGCAAGCGCGCCATCCAGATCCTCCAAGACAACAGCGAACTGCCCGCCGAAGCTGCCTGAAATCAACCCTGACCTGCACTTTCGCCGAGCCGAGAGGACTTCAACATGAGCGACCTGACGTACGCGATCGGCCTGGTGCTCGCCCTGGTGGCCCTGGCCGCCGTGGTGGCCACGCCGTTCCTGCTGGCCCACGCCCGCACCGAGCACGACCACGGCCCCGGGTGCTGGTGGTGCCACCCCCGTCTGCTGCCGCGCAAGCGGCGCTGACCTGCACGAACCGCTGTTTCGACGGTTCCACCGGCCCCCGAGACGAAGGCAGCGCCTCGGGAGCGCGGTGAAGGCGCCGAAACGCCATCGCACAGCCTTCCACCTGGCTGTTCCCCGCACACCCCGAGACCTGGAGGTCTTGCCACATGTCCGAGATCAACAGCGCAGCCAGGTGGACGTCGGACCACCTGATGAAGCCCGGCGGCACCGCCCTGTACGGCGCCCAGCAGCGCGAGCGGCTGCGTCAGATGGCCGACGAGGTCAGGGCGCTGCTCCGCGAGTACCGGGCCGACCTGGAGAACATCAAGTTCGACGGGGACAAGCCCTTCGAGGCCCGCATCCGAGCCTTTCTCGCGTCGCGTCCGCTGGCGCAACTCGAAAGCGACCTTCGGCACGCCGTAAATCACGCCGGAAAGCTCGACGCCGAATACCAGCGGCGTTATGTCGAGCTGCCCGAAAAGCGTGAGAGGAAGGCGGAGAAGAAGGAGCTTGAGAAGGCCAGGAAGAAGGGCCTGAACACCGCCCGTGCGGTCGGCACCGCCGGGCATCTCAACGGCCTCTCGAACGCCCTGACCGAGCCGACCGGCGACGGGAAGGGAGTCGTGAAGAAGACCGCCACGGACGGTGGTGACCACACCTTCCTGGACTTCCTGGAAAAGAGGGCCCGATAAGTGGCCGCTCCGCTTTCCAAGGGCCAGGTCGCCCGCTGGGACAAGCGCCTGGCGGAGACCGCGACGAACAAGGCACGGGCGACCGCGCTGTGGGACCTGGCCCGCCTCCTGGCCGGCGCCGACGACAAGGCATGGGCCGACCTGGTCCTGCTGCTCCAGCGCTGGACGACGGAGCAGCAAGGCCGGCGGCCCGGGCCGTAACGCTCCGCGCTCATCACTGCTCATCATCACCGCTTTACTCCGTGAATCCGGGGGTCCTACACGCGCGCCTATACGCGCGCGTGAGACCTCCCGGGTTCATGACCCTGAGTGACTAATCGAAGGAGACGGCCGATGGCCGACGACGACGCCGGGGGGACCGTCCTCGGCTTCCCCGGCGGGCTGACGATCCCGGGGCCGGTGGGCAGCGGCCCGCCGCCGCCCGGGGCCGCTGCCCCGTCCCTGACCGACCTGCCCGAGCTGGCGCCCCCGCCCTCCCTGCTGGTGGCAGGAAATTCCGACGTCAGCGGCGGCGGCAGTACGACGACCGCACACACTGACCCCGGAATGCCGGACAGCTCGGAAGGGCAGGGAATCGCCGCCATGTCGGTGGTGATGATGGCCGGTATTACCGTCGCCGCAATGCGCGGCGCATGGAATGCAGCTGCTTATCTGAAAGCCCGCCACGAACACCATCGGGCAATTGCAGATCAGCAGCGGGCGGCGGCTGATAAAGCCGCGATCGGTGTTGAGGCGGCCCGCCAGAAAAGCCGCTTGCAGTCCGGTCCAGAATTCGGGCGCAGCATCCGCTCGGCAGGCGGCGGAGGTGGCCGGACAAACTCCGGAGAGAATTCCACGCCCAGCACGCTCCGCTCCTCCGGCGGCTCCAAGCCGTCGGGCGGCTCTAGGTCTAAGACGCCCAGCAAGACGCCTGGCGGCGGCTCTGGCGGCCGTACGCCCTCGCTGGGCACCGGCGGGTATGGAGGCAGTGGCGGAGGCCGTAGGGGCGCTCTGGAGCCCTCCGGGGCAAAGGGCGTCGGAAACACCGGGAATGGGGGCCGAAAGGCCCCGTCAACCGGTACGAGGAACAGCTCCGGCGGCCTTTCCGGAGCCGTTCGCGACCGTGCTGCCGACCGGATCCGCAACGGCCCGAGGCCGAAGAACGGGACCGGCCCCCTCGGCAAGGCCGGCTCGGGCGGCGGCACCACACCGTCCTCCGGGTCGAGGCCGGACCGCGGGACCGGCTCGAAGACCCCGACGTCGGGCACGAAGTCGAAGACGTCGGGGACGGGTTCGGGCGGCAAGGGCCGGGTCACGCTGCCCGAGGCGGTGGCGAAGGAGTCGGCGCGCCGGCTGGAGAAGCGCCGCAAACAGCTATCCCCGCCCGTCCTGACCACGGTCCGCAAGGGCAAGGGCAAGAAGGGCGCGGGGAAGCCGGGCAGCGGCGGCCCCGGCCCGAAGCGCAAGGGCAAGGGCCGGGTCACGCTGCCGGCGGCCATCGCGAAGGAGTCGGCGCGGCGGCTGAAGAAGCGCCGTAAGCGGCTGGACCCGCCGGTGCTGACCAAGGTCCCCAAGAAGAAGGG
This sequence comes from Streptomyces sp. S186, assembly GCF_051603415.1. Classification (NCBI taxonomy): domain Bacteria; kingdom Bacillati; phylum Actinomycetota; class Actinomycetes; order Kitasatosporales; family Streptomycetaceae; genus Streptomyces; species Streptomyces sp. S186. The sequence goes on from NZ_CP193933.1 coordinate 39,470, forward strand.
CAAGAAGCCCGCCCCGGCCCGGACGACACCGACGACGCCGAAGGTCGATCTGACCAAGAAGCCCAAGACCGGCACCACCGGCGCGGGCGGCCCGGCGGCCCCGAAGGTCGACCTCACGAAGAAGCCGAAGCCCGGCGCGGCCGACACCGGCGGCACGGCTCCGAAGGTGAACCTCCGCAAGAAGGTCAAGCTCACCAAGAAGCCGCGCAAGCCCGGGTCGGGCACGGCCGCCGCCGGCGGTACGGGACCGGCCGGGCCGAAGCCGACCGGGCCGACCACCACTGACCCCAAGTCGAAGGCGGACAAGAGCCGTTCCCGCCGCGGCTGGTGGGAGCGGGCGAGTGCTCGCCGCTCCGGCCGCCCGGCTCCCGACCCGTCCAGCTCCACCAGCTCCACCGGCTCCGGCACCGCGCCGGGTCCGGGCGCAGCACCGGGCGGAGGGTTCGGCCCACCCCCGGGCTGGGGCTACGCCGAAGGCACGACGATCACCGTCGAACAGGTCGGCGGCGAGGGCTGGACCGCCCGCCGACGGGAGAACCGCCGCGCGGCCGGCGTTCCCGCCGGGGCCATTCCGGCATCAAGGACAGGAGGAACCGGAGTGACTGTGCCCGTCCCGACGAAGGCACCGAACACCCAGTACGCGGACAGCGACCTGACGATCGCCGACGTCATCGACTCCGACGCCGACATGGCGGAGGAGATCATGGCGGGCGTCGACGAGGCCCGCGCCGCCGCTGAGGGCTGCGACAAGATGATGACGCGACTGGAGGCCCTGCACCAGAAGATCGTCGACCTCAAGGTGCCCGGCGTCCTGGAGGGCTGGGTACTGATCCTGGCGGAGAAGGCCGTCAGCGTGAAGGCGAAGGCGGAGGCCCTGGCGGAGAAGCTGCCCGCCGCCTCCGAGGCCATCGCCACCGCCGGCCAGAACGCGGAGCGACGCCACAAGCCGCTCGCCGACGCCGTCCGCGACGCCGGACACGCCGCGCCCGCTGAGCGCGACTACCACGTCGAATAGGAGAACCCACCGTGTCCGACCTCGTTCCCGTCATCGGCGGCGCCCTCCAGAAGACCGGCTCCGTCATCGTCGGCGCCGTCCGCTTCGGCATCGTCGTCGCGCAGCTGACCGCCGCCAGCGCCACCATGGCGGGCCTGTCCCACCAGGTCCGCTCCACATTCAAGTACGTGGAGGACTGCGCGGATTCGGTCGACAAGCTCGCCGACCTCGCCGCGTCCAAGGCTGTCGACCAGTCGACCGTCAACGAGCACCGCGAGGCGGCGACCGTGATGCGGTCCTGCAAGGAAGAAGCGGAGGCCATGGCCGTGGAGTGCGAGGAGATGTCCATGCTCTTCCACGAGACCGCCGACGCCCACATCGCCGACTACGGCGCGGTCGCGGACGCCGCCAACAACATGCCCGACGGCATCGAGATGGCCGACCGCACCTTCTACAGCAACCGCTGACCCACCCACCCACCGCACGAAGGGCGGCGAACCCACCACGGGTTCGCCGCCCTTCCCATGCCCTGACAAGGAGAGCCCACCGATGATCCGCCTCGGCCCCCTGCGCAGCCGCTTCGCCCTGGCCCGCAACGCCTTCGGCCGCGTCGCCACCGTGGCCGGCACCGGCGCGCTCGCCACCGGCACCTTCACCCACGACTTCTACGGCCCTTCCGTCCTGGCCGCCCTCGGCTGCGCCGGATGGGGCGCCCTGTGGTCGGCGACCCTGCCGCGCGATGCGGCGGGCAACACCGCCATGGGCCTGTATCTGTCCCCGTCGGTGTCGATGGCCGCGCTGCTCACCGCGCAGCGCATCGTGCCCGGCATCGACTGGTACTGGCAGCTGCTCGCCGACGCGGGCTGGACCGCCCTGGTGCTGTACGTGCGCCCGGCCCGCATGGCCCGCGTCCTGGTCGGCCGCGAGAAGTCGCTGACCCCCAAGGCAATCGAGCAGACCCAGGAGCTCCTGGCCGCCGACACCGACCAGGCCGGGCCGCAGCACCCGATGGCCGCCTACTGGGCGCAGCACGTCGCCATCGAGGGCGGCGCCGCCCCGAACACCATGCTGGAGCAGATCGAACGCACCGGTGAGGAGTCGATGACCGCCGTCATCCGCTCCACCCTCCCCGGCAAGCCGGTCCCGAAGATCGACCTGCTGGAGCTGTCCGCGGCCATCAACTGGCCCGAGGACGACATCGCCATCACCCCCGTGCCCAAGCAGGGCGCCGGGGTCCGGCGGCTCACGGTCGGCCAGGCCCCCGAAGAGGCCCTGGACATCTACACGGCCTGGGAGAAGCTCATCGCCCCCAAGGGCATGCCCTCCACCGTCATCACCGCGATCCGCACCGTCGACATCCCCGACGAGGAGACCAAGGAACTCCCCGCATGAGCAAGATCTACGAGCTGACCGTGGAAGCTGTGGAGGCCGGCGACATCATCACGTACCACCCGATGAAGCTTGCCAACGCCCTACGCATCAAGGACGTCAATCGGCTCGCGGTGGAGACCAGCGTCATGGGCGACAAGGCCCTGGTCACCATCTACCCGCACGACCCGCTCGCCCGCGTCATCCTCGCCGACCCGCAGATGCTAGTCATGGACGAACGCGGGCGCGTGTGGATCGGCCGCTACCACAACGGCCGGCCCTCCCTGCTGCGCCTGTACGACCCGGCGAGCGGCTCCGCGCAGCGCCTGCTGCTGTTCGGCACCACCGGCGCGGGCAAGTCCACGGCCGGGCAGATCATCCTCGCCGCGATGAAGCGGTCCGGGATCGCCGTGCTGTACGCCGACCTCAAGGGCGGCCAGTCCGCCCCCGAGGCGTACGGGCAGACCGGGCCCGGCGCGGACGGCAACGTCGCCTGGCGGGTCACCACGCAGGAAGGCACGATGGCGCAGCTGCGCACGACCTGGCTGACCATGATGGACCGCCAGGAGCGCTACGCCCGCCTGGGCCGCTCCAAGTTTCTGCGCGACCGGCCCGACCCGCTGCTCTACCAGATCGTGGACGAGGCCAACAGGCTGCTGGAGAAGGGCGCGCCCTACCGCGACGAAGCCACGTTCTACATCAAGGACATCGGCCGCACCGGCCGCTCGCTCGGGGTCGGCATCGGCCTGTTCGCGCAGGCTGGCCACCTCGAAGAGATGGGCGGCAGCGACACCCTCCGGGCGATGCTCAAGGAGGGCGAGGTCATCCTGCTCCGCTGGACGTCCAGCATGATGAAGCAGTTGGTGACCGACGGCCTGTTGCCCGCCGGTCAGGTCCTCGCCCCGATCCCGAAGTACGCGGGCGAAGTCGACCTCGTCTCGCAGTTCGACGAGGAACACACCGACGACGACCGGCCCGGCACCCAAGGCACCGCGTACAACGTCAACGGCCGCTACCCGACCAGCAAGATGCGGTTCTGGAACATCGGCTCCGACATGCCCACCGAGGGCCTGGACCCGATGGTCCTAGACCTGTATGGGCCCGGCGCCCCGCCGGAGATCGAGCAGGACGCCTGGGATCTCATTGGGGACGCCTACTGCCAGCGCCTGGACGGCATGGAGGCGTACCGGGCCGTCTTCCCCGAGCCCGAGGAAGACGAAGACGGCGAAGACGGCGGCGGAGGCAAGAAGAAGGGCGGCGGAGCCAAGACAGCCGCCTCCCCCGTCCCAGCCTCCCAGCCCAAGCCTCGCGCCCGCACCCTGCGCGACCGCATCCAGGCCGTCCTGGACGCGCACGACGACCCGCTGGACGCGCTCCAGATCCTGGAGCTGGTCAACGCTGACGGCGGCCGCGAGGTCAAGCTCGGCAGCGTCCGCAACACCCTGACCGCGATCAGGAACTGACCCCCCTCGCCCGGCCCCGCCGCCCTTCGCGCCCTCCCCGCCGCCACGGCAGGGAGGGCGCGCCCATACCCGAACGGAGACCAGCACGATGGACTTCCACCCCACCGACGGCCGCCCGATGTCCGACTCCGAGGCCACCGCCGAAGCCAAGCGGATCATCGAGACCGAGTTCCGGCCCGAGCAGCCGATCTGCCACTTCCCCACCTCGTTCCGCGACGACTCCCCCGCGCCCGCCTACGGCGACACCCCGCCCGTCCTCCAGCCCGACCATCGGATCGTGCCCGCGTGGGCGGCCGGGATCGCGGTGGCCTCCATCGGCGTCGGCGCCGGGGTCACCGGCATCGGCTGCGGTGCCTGGCTGGTTCTGCAGGGCCTCGCCTCGGTCACGCTGACCGGCGTCTTGATGGTCACCCTGCCGTTCGCCGGCCTCGCCATGGCCGCCACCGCGATCGGCGGCGCGATCAGTCGCGCCCGCTCCGCCGTCACCAAGAACGTCTACGCGGGCCCGGTCACCCACCACACCGAGATCCACAACAACAGCAGCACGAGCGGCTTCTGCGCCCGCACCCGCAACGACGTCCGCTGACCGGGCATCCTGCGTCGTACTTGAACCCCGCCCGCACGGCCGGGAGTCGAGTGCGGCGCAGGCCGCCCCGGGCAGCCCGCGCGATCAGTCGTCGTCCAGGTAGATCAGCAGGCGGCCGTACTCATCGACCTCCGCCTCATAGATCACGCCGTTGACGACCGCGTGGTCGACGACCACCTCGAAGTTGTCGTCGTCGTCGATCCACAGCACGCCGTCGTCGTCCGTGAACGCCGGATAGATCACCCCGTCGGCGATCACCGAGTCGAACTTGACTGCCATCGCGCCTCCTTGCTGCTCCCTGGCCTCGCCCCAGCCTGTCGCATCACCAGGCCCGGCAACAGGGCCATTCCCATCCCGTACGCAGCGTCACAGCCTTCGAAGGAGAAGCCGACCGTGGCTGACCACAACGACCGCACGCCGTACATCCCCGGCCAGCGCCAGGAGTCCTCGGCCGCCGACCACGGCCAGGCCCTCGACTTCCCCGAGGCCCCGCCGGTGCCCTCGCTCGAAGAACTCGACAAGGAGCCGCGGCTGGCGGGCCTGCGCGAGTGGTGGGCCGACGCCTGGGACGGTGGCGGCTTCCTGCACGACCGCTGGGAGGACCTGCGCCGCGCCCCCGAACTCGGCTGGCACGGCATGGCGAACTGGGTGAAGGCGGTGCTCGGACTCGCCGGGATCTGCGCGGCCCTCATCCTGCTGGACGGAGCGACCGACATCCTGGCCGACACGCTGCACCGCCTGCTGACCGCCGTGCCGCGCGTGCAGGTCGGCGCCGACACCTCCAACGGCGTCTTCGCCGTGGTCGACCAGCCGATCCGCTCGTACATCGCGGCCCACTCCGCCTCGCTGCCGATCAGCGCCTCCACCATCTACACCGTCTGGCAACTGGTCGGCATCTTTGGCCTGGTCGGCGGCTTCTTCCGCAGCAGCGGCGCCCGCCTCACCTGGACCGCGTGGGGCGCGGCCAGCATCGCCATGGTCTACAGTGCCGCGCCCGCCGACGGCCGCACCATCGCCATCGGGCTCGCCGTCCTCGCCTGGACCGCCGCCTCCGCGTTCGCGCTGCGCGGCCTGACCCTGCGCCCGACGATCTTCACCCACATCCACAACGCCGGTCACCAGATCGAGCCGCACATCCACCTCCCGGCCCCGCCCGCCCCGCCCGCCGAAGACAGTGCACCCCCTTCAGAAGCGCTGACCCGCCGCCCTGCCTGGTCCTCGCCCGCCCCGCGCGGGCGAGGACCGGACAGGCCGACCGGCCGCCTCACCCCACCCCGATCCCCGCGAAGGAGAGTCACCGTGGCTCCGTTTATCCGCCCCGCCCCCGCGCCCGAGGATCACCATCCAGATCGAGAACTGACAAGGAGGCCCCCATGGCCGTCCAGATCAAGGCCGACACCTTCGCCGCGCTCAGCGACTGCTTCGCCGCCGACCTCGCCGCCCTCATTGTCTGGACTACCCGCTCGGGCTCATCCCCCGCCCGCGCCACCGGAACGGCCGGCCCGCCCAGGTCGCTCCACACGGTCCAGCACCACCACCCGCTGGCGCGCCCGCGCAAGGCGCGCCTCGAATCCGAATGGAATCCCATGACGCTGCAGAAGAACGAGATCTGGGTCGGCACCTACCAAGGACGCCACGACGGCACTCAGGTCACGGTCACCGCCACCCGCGACGACACGCGCCCCGAGCCCTACGTCTGGACGTGCAGCTGCGGGGCGTCCCGGAGCTTCCCCGCCAAATACGGCGTGGACCGCAGCGCTTGGCGTCACACGCACCCCACCCGCTGGGACCAGCTGCGGCAGTGGACCGCCCGGCTATTCCGGACCCGGAGCACCAGCTGAGACCTGACGCCCTGCCTGGTCCTCGCCACCCCGCCCTGCGGGACCGGCGAGGACCGGACAGGCCGCCTGGCCGCACGCACCACCCCGCCAACGCAGCAACCGCCGGCGGGGCCTCGCGCTTCCGCAACCGCCGTACAGCCGACGCGCTGACGGCTACCCGTCCGACCATCCCTTGCGCGGGACCGGGACCGGGCGGGGAGCCGGAACAGCCGGCTCACACCACGCACAGACAAGGAGCAGCACGTGCCCGTCACCCTCACCGCCCACCAGCTCGGCCGCCTGATCGACCGCACCATCGACCACATCAGCGACGAACTCACCGAACAGCTGCACGGCATCCGCCTGGACGCCGACGACACCTACCTCTACGCGGTCGCCAGCGACCGCCACACCCTGGCTGCCGCCCGCTACCGCCACCACGGCCTGGACGGCCGCCGCTTCGCCTGCACCCTCCCGGCCGCCTCCCTGCACATGCTTCGCGAATGGACCGGCGCACAGCCCGGCAACGACACCGTCACCCTCACCCTGGAGGGCACCCGCCTGCAGTTCGCAGCCCCGGCCGGTGACCTGCGCATCGTCATCGACCCCGACCTCGCCTTCCCCGACTGGCGTGGCACCCTCCGCACCGTCCTCGACCAGAGCGCCCCCGCGGGCGGCGCGGCCTTTCCCGCCGTCGACACCCGTCTCCTGGCCAAGTTCCAGACCGCCGACAACATCATGCGCGTCCGCATCACCGCCGACCGCAAAGCCATCGCCTTCTTCGGCGAGGACTTCCTCGGCGCCCAGATGCCCTGCTCGCACCGACGGCCCGGCTTCCCCACCGACGAACCCGAAACGGTGGATCAGCTCGTCGCTTCCTGGCACCACACGTTGACCGGCAGCAGCCCCGCGCCGGTGACCACATTCGCCGCCACACCTGCGCACCCTGGCGACGAGGTCACCAAGGACATCACCGAAACCACTGCCGAGCTCCTACGCCAGACCCTGCACAGCACCCACAGCCTGCTCGGCGCGCTGCGCTCCCCCGAGGTGATCGCCGCCCACGCCATCGCCGGCGTGGGCGCGTGGACGGCCTACCGCTACCTCGACGCCCTCCACACCGCCGACCCCAAGCTCGCCGAGAAAGTGGTCGCCGACGTCGCCGAGGAACTCGATGCCGGGGAGCTCGGCGTCTACGCGTGGGACGCCGCTGAGCAGGCCGGCTACGACCCACGGCAGTGGCGGAAGGAGTTCGAAGCCGCAGCTGCCAAGGCCCGGATCACCACGGACGAGAAGCCCCCGCAGGCCGACACCGACCAGTCGGCCGCCTGACCGTTCTGACGGCTCTCTGTGCCGCCCCAGCCCACCTAGGCGGGGCGGTGCGGAGGACCGGACAGCCCGGCCCTGCCACCACCTCACAGAAGAGGAACTGCCGCATGTCGTACCGCAACGCCGCTGTCTTCGCCGCCTTACTCGGCCTGGGCCGTGCCGGCTCGAAAATCGGCGACTTCTGGGTACAGGACGACTTCTGTGCCCGTGTGAAGGGCGCCTCCGATGACCACCCGGTCACCTACCAGGACCCGGCCACTGAGAAGACCACCACCCACGGCACAGCCGATGGCCGCAAGGCGTGCCTTCACCACTGCCTCACCTACACGGCCACGCAGGCGATCGTTGCCGGGGCCGGCGCCCGCGCGCTCGGCATCCGGGTCCACCCGGCCGCCGCCGCGGCCGCGCTCGCCATCTCCTTCGGCACCCATTACGCCGCGGACCGCAGGGTGCCGGGCAAGGGCCTGCTGGAGAAGATCGCCACCAAGACCGGCAAGGGCGGCTTCTACAAGCTGGCCGACTTCGGCATGAATGGCGCCTTCCACCTGGACTCCGCCTGGCACCACGGCTGGGAGACTCTCGCCGCGCTCATCGCCAGCACCAAGGCAACCACCCGGTGACCGGCTGCGAATCCACCGTAAGCGGCGGGCAGATGATCGCCGACTCCGCCGCTTACGACGCGTGCGGATGGGACCAGGCCGTCTTCCGGTACCGAATGCCCACCATAGCGATCGTCGCGCGCACCGAGCTGGCCACCTGCCAAGCCAGGCAGGACGCGAGGCCGACCAACCGGCAGGTCCCAGCACAGACCATCGCCCGGCAGCACGCCGGCGTCCCGACCGGCGAGCAACTGCTCGCCGAAGGCTTCGACCAAGTCCACGACGCCGCCGACCTCGACCTGCTCTACCTGCTGCTGGCCCGCTCCGCTACTGCCAGCTTCGACCCTCTCGCCGAGATCCGCGCCACCTTCGGCCCGGACTCCGTCGGCGTGTTCGCCGTCGCCGGACGGCAGCTGACCGTGCGCCGGTCGGATCACGCCGAGGTCTTCGACCACCACTGGCAGGCTCACCTCCAGGGCCGGACCTGCGAGAGCTGCGGCGGCACGGCGTGGGTGAAAGTCACCGACGCCGCCGACCTACTGGCCGTCTACAACGGCCAACCACCCGAAGAGCTGTTCTGCGACTGGTGCGACGTCCCTGACTGGTACGCCGCCTGACCGACGAACCGACACCCCGTACACGACGAAGAGGCGCACCCCATGCCTGGACAGCCGGGTGCGCCTCTTCTGATACCCGCCCCGAGGGGCGGGATCGGAGCCTGCATCATGCCTGCCCTGACCGTCTTGCGCCAGCACCCCCGCACACTTCTGCTCACCGCGGCCGCTGTGCCACTTGCCCTGGCCGCCGTGGTCGATGACGTCCGCGTGCGTCGCCAGCTGGAGGTCGCACGCCGCGACCAGCTCACCGGCATGCCCTGCCGCGACGGCCTCACCGCCCACGACAAAAGGCAGTTCATCGCCCGGCACCGCGCAGGCGACCTCCTGGTCCTGGTCCTCGACGGCAACGGCTTCAAGGCAATCAACGACTCATACGGCCACTCCGCCGGCGACAAGGTCGTCATTACCCTCGCCCAACGGCTGCGCCAAGGGAGCGCCACCCGCCAGGGGCTGGCCGCGCGCCTGGGCGGAGATGAGTTCGGCGCCGCCGTCCCGGTGCCGCGCGCACGCTTCACCCAGGAGCTCGCCGGCCCGCGCCTTCACATGGACCGGCCCGTGCCGTACGAGGACCTGCTGCTGCCATTCATCGTGTCGATCGGCACCGCCTACGCCGTCGACCTGCCCGGCCGACCCTTCGGCGACGTCCTGCGTGCCGCCGACGTGGCCAGGTGCAAGGTGAAGACTGGCGAAGAGTCCTTCCCGCACCTGGGCACCGTGGCCGACGCTGACACCCCGGAGGTCAACGGCCGCCGACCCGGACGCCCCGGCACCGCCCTGCTGGAGCGTGCCGCATGACCGCCGCACTTGAAGGCGCGACTGGATCCGCGGCATCACGATCCGCCAGCCCTGGGCCACCTGCATCCTCGCCGGGAAAACCCCAGAGAATAGGCCCGTGCACTGGCCGTGGCGCGGCTGGGTGCTGATCCACGCAGGGAAGGAGCTGGAGCGCCCCGCGCTGCGCGACCCGCTGGTCGCCACGCGATCCGAGGCCGAGAGCTGCACCTCGGTGCGGTCATCGGTGTGGCCCGGCTTGTCGACTGCCACTTGGACCAGGGGCCTGAGCACTGCACCAGCTCCTGGGCCGAGCGCGGAGCGCACCACCTGGTCCTCGCCGACGTCCACGAACTGTCTTTGCCCGTGCCCGCCACGGGTGCGCTCTCTGCGGAAGCCGAGCCAGGACCTCGTGGACCAAGTCCTGCAGCAATCGCCTCGTCTGCGGCCGTGACCAGCAAGCGCGGCAAGAGGCCGCTGTGGGAGCCGGGCTGCATCCCCTCCCCGGGCGGCCTCCTGGACTGGCGCGACCTTCGCCATTTCGACGGTCGGCGGGACCTGCTGTGCGTGTTGTGCGAGAAGCCCACGCCGATGCGCTCTCACTACGGCGAGCCCGCCCACAAAGACCTGCGCCGGGCAATGGATCGCCGCGCATCCCACCGAGGCCCGCCGCGGCCGGTTCGCCTCCGACATCCACCCAAGCGCCGGCGCGACGACGACCACGCCTGAATTCCCTCCACTTGGAGGCACTCATGAGCAGCACCCCGCAGCACGACGTCGACCACGCCCTTGCCTACCCCGAGCCCCCCGCTCACCCGCTGTGGCGCCGGCACGGTCCGAGGCCCCAGCCGCTCACTGCCGACCAGCAGCAACGCAACACCGAGCAACTGCTTCGAGCCCTGCACACCAACCGCACCCGCTCCCCTCACCCCACCAAGACCCCGGCGGAGGCCAGCTGATGAACCCCCAGACGCACCTCGCCATTGACGGCTACGTTGACGCAATCCCGGCCCCCGGCACCGGCTGGGGCACCGCAACGTTCGACCTGATCCACTCCCCCGCCGACGCGGACCAGATCCCGCCCGACACCGCCGACACAGTGTTCGCCTGCACCACCGCAGACCCGCGCATCGCCGACGCGCTGCTACGTGAAGTACAGCCCGGCGACCTGCTGCACGTCACCGGCATCCTCGTCCAACCCGACGACCCGACCGCCCCGACCCAGCTCACCGTCGACGCCCTCGAGGTCCTGGCCACCGCGCCACTCCCCGTCCTGCACGACATGGTGCTGGAGCGATACGGCCCGTACGTCGTCGTGTTCGACGCCGACCGCGACCACGTGCCGGTCTTCACCCAGCACGGCAAGTGGGTCGGTGAAGCGGCGAGCCCCGACGCTATCGGCGCCCTCATCGCGCGTTACAAGAACGGCGGTGCTTCCCGATGAGCGAGGAACTCCCCCGTTTCGTCTACCTGCGAGCCACCTGCTGCGACCAGTGGCTCGCGCTGTTCGACCTGCCCAGCCAAGCTGAACCCAAGCTCGCCGACCTCGCGCCCAGCCGCGGGTGGGAACAGCAGGACGACGGCACCTGGCTCTGTGACGAGCACACCGCAACCAAGTAGCGCGCACCACCACGGAGCGCTGCGCCCGACCTCCCCGGCCTGACACGGCGCTCTGCTGCTCCTGTCCATCACCAGCAACCGGAGGCACCCTCGTGCGCCCGACGACCCACCCGATCCGCCTGATCTCGTTCGGCTACCTGCACCTCCCCACCGGCCCCGACGGCTCGCCCATCCCGCCGTCTGCCGACCGGATCGAGGACGTCCGTGACCGGCTCCGCGACCCCGCGGCCGCCCGCGACATCCTCGACCTGGACGGCTTCCACCCCCACGTCCAGGACGTCGTCTTGAACACCCCCGGCGCCCGCGAACTGCTCGCCAACCTCGCCGACTATGCAACCCTGCCCGCCGGCCCCCGCCGCATCGCCATCGGCTGTGCCGGTGGCCGGCACCGAGCCAGCGGACTTACGGAACTCCTTGCCCGAGTACTCCGGGACCGCGGACGCGAGGTCGAAGTCGAGCACCTGCACGTCCATCTGCCGCGCGTCCTCAAGGCGCCCGCCGACCCCCACACCGCCAACCCTGAGCAGGAGACCGCCCGATGATCCGTCGCATGTTCCGCCGCTACGCCCCCGCCCCCGCTCCCGAGGACCAGGCCGTCGTCGATGCGATCCGAGCGCTGATCGCCGCCGTGCGCGACCCGGAGCTCTGGACGCCCGGCCGCGCCCAGGACATCGCCGTGAGGGTTGGCCCGTTTATCGAGCGCGCGCACACCCGGCCCGGCGACGACCATGGCACCGACATGATCGCCGTGGCTCTGGTCCACCCTGATACCCCGCACGCTGCGGCCTACCTTCACGGCCGCCAGTTCGGCTACACCGACCGAGGCTGGCTGCGTTGCAAGACAACCGCGATCCTCGGCGTCTGGCAGTCGGCCTACACGATGCTCACCCACGCCGCCGCGGGCTTGTCCCTCCCCGATGACGTCGGCATGACCCCCGCTCACTACGCCGTCCACGTCGAAGCTCGACGCAGCGACGGCACCGGCTACACACTGCTCCGCCTCGGGCCCTACACCCAGACCTGGCTCGCCTCCCACGACGCCGACCGCCTCAACACCGAGTTGGAGGGCCGAGCGGCCACCGTCATCCCCGGCTTCACCGTCACCGCGAAGGATGCACTGTTCGACGTCAGCGACCACGAGAGCTACGCCGATCCGCACGGCACCGACATAGCCGCGCTCCTGGCCGACGCCGTCACAGGGGTGAGCCCGTGACCACCACGGTCCTGTACGAGATCGAGACCAGCGAGGGCGACGACGGCACCATGCACCCCGTCGAACAGCTCTGGACCCCCAGCGAAGACGCGGTGGAGAACGGCTTCGTCGCTCACCGCGGCCTGCACGTCATCGGGCTCGATGAGCCCACCGGCGATCACCTCTACCCGGTCGCGTTCCTCGTGCTCGGTCACCAGAGGTCGGCCGACATCAGCGAGGCCGCCGCCGCGTACATGGCCCACGTCCACGGCTGGCGCAACCTGCACCTCTACCCAGGCGACGGCCCCTCGGTACTCATCCCCCACATCCCGCGCGCCGTGCTGACCTGGGGCGTGTTCTTACGACACCCACACCCTGACCACGGCTGCGGATGCGAGTGGGACGACACCTGGCGCATGGCCTGGGCACCCAGCACCGAACCCGGCGCCATCCCGATCACCGCCATGCGCCACCCGGCTGCTCCGGTGACCGCCGCCGGCATCCCCAACCCTGATGAAGGTGCGCCCGCGACCTGGGCGACCTGACAGCCGAAGGCCTGGCTTCCCGCAGAGGATCGCGGGAAGCCGGGCCTTCTTGCGTTGGCGGGCGTCTACCTGTCCGAGAAGTTCTCCGTCACGCGTGCCATGTGTGGGGGGGCCGCTGCCTCCGGTGCGTCGATCGACCAGAGCGGGCCTGCGAGGAACTGGGCCACGCGGTCGGTGACCTCACCGAGGCGCTGACCCTCACCGGGGCCGACCGGCGCGATCGGCTGGCGCAGGCGCGCACGCATCTGCGCTTCGCCATCGAGATCACCCGCTGAACTTCCGCGAGTTGAGCGCACTCTGTGCCGCCCCGCCCCGTCACCACCGGGACGGGGGCGGTCGCAGCGGCCCCTCAACTGGCCGCTGACTGACGTGCCGGAGTAGTGCTGTGAGTGGGCTCAGCGTCATGTCGAACCACGGGGTGATTACGGCGTAATCACCACTCGCTCCACTGACTTTGCCGTTGAGGCGCGCTGCATGGCTCGGCCGCTGTGGTCGCGCGACGATGTCTCGCCTGTCGTGTGACCCTCTCATGTCGAGATGCGGGGCACGCCCAGGCCGTCGGCCGACCTGGCAAGGGGCGATTACGGCGTAATCACCCGTCTCTGACAAATATTTATGGAGACACTAACGTCCCGATGCTGGAATTGAGCTGACGCGTTAGTAAGGTTCTTTGTATGACGAGCAGTCCGCAAAGCGACCGCGAGAAGGTCGTATCCAAACTCCCCGCCGCCCTCTGGCAGGACCTCAAGGTCCGCACCGCACAGCGCGGCATCGCCCTCCAAGACGCTGTCGCCGAAGGCATCACCGCATGGCGCGGCCTCGGCTCCAACCTCTCCCCCATCGACACAGCCGGCGCAGAGACCTTCTCCACCTGGCTGCCAGAAGGCCTCTGGGAAGCCTTCCGCACCGATGTATCCGCCCGCGGAGTCTCGGGCATTCAGGGCCTGGCGCAGTCCGTGCAACTGTGGCTCGACACCAACCCGGCCCCCGCCGTTGAGCGCCCCACCATCCCCAAGCGAAAGATCATTTGCAACCAGAAGGGCGGCGTCGGCAAGACCGCCATGGCAGCCGGCATGGCACAGGCATACGCCGAGGACCCCAACACTCTCTTCCCCATCCGTGCCTCGAAGCAGATGACCGAGACCGGAAAGGAACCAGACCTCGAGCAACTGCCCGGGCACGGCCAGCGCGTGCTCCTGGTTGACTTCGATCCTCAGGGCCACCTCACCAAGCAACTCGGCCACGAACCACTCGATATGAAGGGCGACACGCTCTCCAAGCACATGGCCGCCGACAAGGACCGCGGAAACATCCGCGACCTCATCGTCAGCGTCAGCGGCGACCAGTTCGGCGGACGCCTGGACCTCCTGCCCGCAAGTCAGGACGCCTTCCTTCTGGACGTAAAGCTCTCCAGCGTCCGCGTCCGCGAAGCCGCACTGGAACGCGCCCTCTCACCCGTCGAAGGCGACTACGACGTCATCATCGTCGACTGCCCGCCAAGCCTCGGCCTGAGCATGGACGCCGCCGTCTACTACGGCCGCCGCCGAGACGGCGAACAACCCGGCCAGTCCGGCGTCGGCATCGTCGTCCAAGCCGAAGACAGCAGCGCCGACGCCTACGGCCTCCTCGTCTCCCAAATCGAGGACATGCGCGCCGACATGAACATCGAACTCGACTACCTCGGGCTCATCGTCAACCTCTACGATGCACGCCGCGGCTACATCGCCACCAGTTCCCTCGAGGAATGGAAAGCCATAAAGGATCCCCGCGTCGTAGCCGTCATTCCCGATCGACGGGAACAGCGCGAAGCCGTCCGCACCAAGACACCACTACTCGCCTACGCCTCCAACAGTGAGCAGGCGGTCAACATCCGCGCGCTGGCCCGGGAGATCGCATGAGCAGCAAGGCCGCAAAGCTCGGCGCTTCCGCTTCCTTCAGCCACGCCGCCCCCGCCGTCAGCGCCCGCCGCGCCGCGATCGCCGCAGCCACCGAGGCACCGACGAGCACACCGGCGCCCAAGAGCTCAAAGCTGTCTTTGAAGCTGATCAGCGAGAACCCCGACAACCCGCGTGAGCACGTCGGCGACGTTTCCGATCTTGCGCAGTCGATGCTCGAGGTCGGCCTCGTCAACGCCATCAGCCTCGTCACCGTCGACGCCTACCTCGCCGAGCGCCCCGATCGCGCCAGCGATCTCAAGGACGGCGCACGCTACGTCGTCGTCGACGGCCACCGCCGTTTCGCTGCTGCCCACGAGGCGGGGCTGCAGGAGATCAAA
Organism: Streptomyces sp. S186; assembly: GCF_051603415.1. Taxonomy (NCBI): domain Bacteria; kingdom Bacillati; phylum Actinomycetota; class Actinomycetes; order Kitasatosporales; family Streptomycetaceae; genus Streptomyces; species Streptomyces sp. S186. The sequence continues at coordinate 54,649 of NZ_CP193933.1, forward strand.
TATACCGTCGACGACGCGTTCGCCACCTCGGACGAAAAGCTGCTGGAGGCAGCCTTCGTCGCCAATGTGCACGGCGAGAACATGACCGAGCTCGAAGAAGCCAACGCGCTCAAGAAGCTCGTCAAATTCTACGGATCGCAACGTAAGGCCGCCCAACGACTAGGAATTAGTCAAGGGCTCATCTCCCAGCGCCTCTCGCTCCTGCGCCTCGACCCAGCTCTCCAAGCTGAACTTGAGGCCGGTGAACGGACGGTCGAACACGTGCGGGGGCTCGGCAAGTTGCCGCCGCAACAGCAGCGAGCCGAGGCAGACAAGCGCGCCGCCGAGGCAACGAAGAAGGCTGAGCAGCGCAAGCGCGCAGGTAGCGACTCCGCAGCAGAGCAGCCGCACGCGAGTGATTACGGCGTAATCACTCAGCAGCCTGAGGGCTCGGCAGCCGCAGATGGAACCACCGCAATCAGCGTGCAGAGCACACCTGATCAGGGTCTTGGCAAGGAAACCCCAAGCAGCGACCGTGGGACGCAGCGGCCTGCAGCGTCGGCCGCTCCGCTTCCTGAAGCCCGAAGCGAAGGGCAAGAGCCGGCCGCTACCTCTCTGGACCTGCCATGGCAGGACGTCGATGCGATGGTCGCCCTCATCTGCCAGTACATGAACCCCGATCACATCCAGCAGCTGACCAAGAAGCTCGGGGCAGTTCACGCAAACTGAGACCACATGCCTCTTCAGGCCCCGCACTCCCGACGCTGGGGAAGCGGGGCCTGTTCCATGTGAATGCGCAAAGCCCCTCGGCAGCGGGCCGGAGTGATTACGGCGTAATCACCCGACGACGTCTTCAGCCCTGGGGGAGAGGCAGTGTGAGCGCGCCCTGCTAGGGATGTTGTTGACCGGGGCGCTCGCAGTCAGGCCCCAGGAGACACCCCACACACATCGACCCTCCTCGTCGCCGTTAGACCCCGTGTACCAAAACAGGCGTTTCTTCTCCTTCTGTCTGGGCTGGTGCATCCGCGGACATCAGGGGGACTACAAGGTGTTCACATTCGTCTGAGGACGGTGCCTGTACCCGGCGCCCATGCTTCCAGGCTCTGTGTCGAACACGTAGGTGCGTTCTTTCTGCGTGTCGCGGACCCTGTACAGCTCCCGCAAGCGATGCGCGTTCTGTGTTGGTGAGGACGTGAACGAGGCGCGGACACCTGCCCCGACAAGCACGATGTCAGGGGCCGGCAAGGATGTTGTGGGTGCCGATGCGGCGCCAGATGATGTGCTGCTTGCCGCGGACTATCTCCGGTCCGTAGGACCAGGTGGCCCGGCCGTCGCCGTCCCAGGTGAGTTCGTAGACACCGGGCGCGCTCTGGACGCCCTTAACGCGGAGGCCGGCGCGGAAGCGTCCGGCGCGCAGGTCGTGCACAAAGCCGGTGACGGTGCGGCGGAAGCGGCGGCGCTGTTCGGGAGTGAGGTGGTCCAGGTCGGCGGTGAAACGCGGCAGAGCCTCGTACGTCGGCACGATGGTGTCCTCCAGGAAGCACGAAGCCCCCGGCCGGGCGGCCGGGGGCGATGGGTGTCGGTGACGTGGTGCGGTCAGCTGTTGTGGTTAGCCGGGGGAGTGGCGGGTTGGTGCGTGCTGCTTCACCGTGGAGTCGGCTGCAGTGCGATTTCGGGGCTGGTGAGGCTCATGTGGTCGCGGCGCAGCATTCGCACGCTTGGTCAGGTCTCGTAGAGGGTGCGCATCGCCTCGGACCATTGCTGGGGCCGGACGGCCTTGAAGTCGGCGCAGCGGTATCCGCTTCCACATGTGGGCCGGGTGGTCCAGCTGAGCGGACGGGCGGCTGTGGCAGTTCCCGATCCGGGGGTGGCCTACGGCACAGCGGACAGGTGGTTCCGATTGGGCTTTGTTGGTCATGGGTGGGAGAGCGCGTAGGGCGGTGGCTTACCATCGCGTGCTGGCCAAGCGGCGCGCCCGGCGGGCGCCGCGGTACGGGGCTGGCTGAAGCGTCTGCGCGGCTGCTGATCAGTCATGACGTTGGGCCGGTCGGTCATGGCCGACCCGTCCTCCTGGGATGGCTGACCCGGATTACCCAACCGGCCATCGGTCACGGCACAGGCGCGCCTGCCCAACCGCGGGGAGCTGCGGGTATTCGCTGCGGGGTAAGCATGTGGGTAATCGGGCGGCGTCCCCGGGAACGAGCGGAACGCGGTCAGGGGGAGCAGTGAACGGACGTTGGCCCGCAGACGGCGCGGCCAGCCTGGGGTCAGCTCAACTACTCGTGATCAGAGCTGCGCCCAGAGTGCCGACGATCAAAAGCGGCCCGAAGGCCAGCGTGCTCTTGCGGTGTCCGCGCCGGGTGATCAGGAGCGCAACCGCCACTGTGGCGCCGAGGAGATAGGTCAAGACGAGCGCGAGGACTGCGGCCTGCCAGCTGCGCCAGCCGAGCATCGCACCGAGAGAGATCGCCAGCTTCGCGTCGCCCAGTCCCATCCCGCACAGCGCGAGCACCGTGAACAACCCTCCAGCCGCGGCCGCGACGGCCACGGCGCGCAGAAGGCTCCCGGCCTCGTGGTGAGCGGATGCCGAGGCGAGCAACGCCAGCGTGCCGACGGCGGCGGCCAGCGTCAAAACGTTCGGCAGTCGCTGCACCGCACTGTCGATCAGCAAAAGGGCGGCCCCGAGGAGCGCGATCCAGTACTGGGCGGCGGCGTACCAACCGGCGGCGCCACCGGCCGCGACCACAGCGAACGCGGCAGCGGTGGTGAGCTCCGGCAGCCAGGGCGCACACAGCCGCGCACGGCAGTTGGGGCAGTGGCCGCCGGGCGGAAGCAGCCGCAGGGCGTGCGGGCCCCACGCCGGCACCGGCCGCGGTGAGCAGGCCGGGCAGGTGACGCCGGCGGGCTGCCCGGCTGGGACGGCGAGAGCGACAACAACCGGGCGCAGTCCAGCTCCGGCCACAAGGCCCACAAGCGCGGCAAGCAGCTGGCTGAGCATGCGGCGTCCTCTCATACTGCGCCACCGGTGCGAGGCGCCCGGGTCGGTCAGGCGGACTTGCTGAGCTGGGCCAGGATTTCGGCGGTGGACTCCTCCATGTCGACGCCCAATTCCATGTTCAGCGTGTCGAGTTTCTCCGCGGCCCGCTCCAGCGCTTCGTAGTCGCCGAGGGCGGCGTAGGTGCGGAACAGGATGCGGTACAGGTTCTCCATCTCGGGTGCCGCGTCCAGCCCCTTGGTGGCCGCCCATAGCGCGCCGCGCGGATCGCCCTGGGCCAGGCAGTGCTCGGCCAGGTCCGCGGCGGCGTCCACGATCGCGGAAATCATGTCCTGGGCCTGATGCTCGGCCCAGGCGTAGCGCCGGCTGTTGACACCGGAGAACGGCCGACCCCGCACGAGTTCGAGCGCGGCGCGCAGCTGGACTGCGGCCTGAGCGCCGGGGCTCTTGACGGCTGCGGCGGTCAGGCGCTGGAAGTGGTGCCAGTCGGAGTCGACCGTCGGGGCCAGGGCGTAGCGGGCGTCGCTGGTGGTGGCGATGGGCGGGAAGAAGGGGTTGCCGTCTTCATCGATGCCCAGCCAGGTCCGCAGGCGGCTCACGGTGGCGTTGCGATACTTGCGGGCAGTCTCCCGGCCGGGCCACATCGCTTCGTCCACCGCATGGTGATCCAAGTTCGGGTGCAGCACCAGCCAGGCGGCCAGCTCGATGCAGGTCCGCTGGCGCTTGGACTCGATGCTGCCCCGGGCACCCACGATGTCCACGGGCCCCAGCATCCGCACCATGGGCCCGTCGCCCGCGGTGTCCTCCACCACGACCTCCGGCTCCGGCGACGGCTCCGGCGTCTCCTTCATCAGCGCGACATGTGCGTATACGGCCGGGCCGCGGTCCTCCGCCGCAGCCGAGGAAGAGCCGGACGGCGTGGACTCGTCCATCCCGCCAGCGGGGAGAGGAAGGCTTTCATCACCCTGGTCCCCGGTGTCGCCCACAGCGGCATCCGCCTCATCATCTGCTTCGGCCGGCGGTTCGTCTTCGTAGAGTGCGAACTGGGCCATCAGGCCCGGCACCTGGGCAGGGGAGCTGGCCGCCGCCGGGGGAGCGGCGGGCACGACCTCAGACTCCTCCGTCGCTGCCGTGTACTGCGGCAGATCCGGGACGGCCTTCGGAGTGGTGACTACGGGCTGGGCGGCGGGGACATCGTCCGCGCGGGTCGTCGCCAGCACCTCCAGTGCGTAGGCGTAGTCCTCATCGCTGAGCGCCTGCACGGTGCACGAGACCTCCACCTCGGTTCCCGGCAGCCGCAGCGTGACGGGCCCAGCCGCCGCATCGGCATCCACCACCTGGGCCCCGGACGGGACGGCAGCACCACTGCCGGTGGTCACCAGCGCGGTCGCCGACCGCGGAGAGTCGGCAACGACCTGCCGCAGCTCCTCAAACTCCCTGCCCGCACCGTCATCTCCATCACTGAACAAGAGGTGCGGGCACCACGCAGCGGCGGTCTCCTCCCCGGTCCGCGCGCGACGCAGACCAGGTACACCCAGAACGGCCAGGGCGCGCTGCTGCTCGGTGTGATGCGCCCGGAGAGCGCCCAGCGCGCTGGCGATGTCCGCATGCTCGATGACCCGCTCGGGCAGTTCCTCCCGCAGGCCGGGCGCCGACTGGCCGATGGCGGAGACGGTGAGGTGGTCGGCGAATTCGCTGGCCGCCAGCTCCAGCGCCAGGGTACGCAGCACCCTGTGCCGGTCGGCCCCTGTCAGGTGAAGGTGACCGGCGTTCTCCAGATCGAGCAGGATCAGGTGGCCCTGCTCGTCCCACCCGAGGGAAGCCAGCGTCGGGTAAGGAGATTCGACGTCGTCGGTCTGCTCCTGGGGCAGCAGTTCGCCCCCTCGCGTGGGGCAGGTCCACCGCTCAAGGGCCTCGGGGGCGGCGCTGAAGGGCGGTACGGGAGCTGCCGGTTCGGCCAGGTGCAGCACGATCTCGCGCGGACCGATCACCGCCGCCGACAGCGGCGGCAGTTCCCGGTCGGCAGCGGTGAGATGGACCGCTGCGGTGCGCAGGGCACCGTCGAGCATGGTCGTGTCCAGGGCCGCCTCAGCGGTACGCAGGTCTTGCTCGGTGGCCGCTGCGCCGTCCTTGGGAAGGGCGATCCGCCGACCGCGGTGCCGGCGGCGCTGTTGGAGGATACGGCGGGTGGCCACGGTCGACAGCAGAGCGGCGGCCAGGACACCACCGCCAATCGCGGCGATCTGGCTGGGGCTGACCTGGTTGGAGGCAACGGCGCGGGCGGGCCGGTACGGGGCAGGCGTGGCTTCGGCAGGAGAGTGCGGTGCCGACGGCTCAGCGGGATCGCGGTCGTCTCCAGCCGGTTCTCGCGATGGTGCCACGGTGTGCCCCTGCTGCCCTCCGTGCTTGCCGTCAGAGGCGTTTGGCACTGGGGGAGTCGGCTTGGCCTCGCTGCCTTCGCCGTGCTCCTGGCGCTCATGAGGGGGCGTGCCCTTGCTTCCGCCCTCCTTCTCGGGCGTGTGCTGCTCGTGCCTCGGGGCTGCATCCTGGTCGTGCTTGCTGCCTTTGCTCGGCGGGGCCGGGGTGACCTGCTGCCGGGGCAGGTCGAGACGCTGGCCGGGGTAGATCAGGTCGGGGTCGTGGATGGTGGTCTTGTTCTCGGCGTAGATGTCGTGCCACCGGTTGGCGTTGCCGTATTTCTCGTGCGCGATGCCGGAGAGCGAATCGCCCGTAGCCACCGTGTACGTCTCGTGTTGGCCGCTGCCGGTGCGGTCCCCCGGCGCCTGCTGCTTTCCGGCGCCGGCATCGACGGTCCGAGTCGCGGCGTCCTGCGGGGAGGGGCCGGTGCGCGCGTCGGCGGGGAGGCGGACGATGGTGCCGGCCGGCAGGGTTGCAGTGTCAGGCAGGTGAGGGTTCAGCGCGCGAAGCTCACCGTGTCGGCGGCCATCGCCCAGGTAGTGCTCGGCCAGGTCCCACACCGTCTCACCCGTCGCCCCCACCGTATGGGTGGGCCCCTCGTGCTGCGGCGCGGCCTGCTGCTGCACAACCGCGCCCTGCCGGGCGGTGGGGATGTGGGTGGCGGTCGCGGCCGGAGCTGCTGTCGCGGTGGCGGGTGCGGCCAGCGCGGTGGCGGGCGGCAGGAACAGCAGGCCGCCCAGCAGGACCGCGGCCAGGCGCTGCGGTGCGGCCAGTCCCCGGATCCGCGCCGCCGGCCGCCGGCGGAGCAGGGCGGCGGCCTCCACCAGGAGGGAGAGGACGAACCAGGCCCACAGGGCCCAGCAGATGAGGGTGATGGCGGTGAACAGCACCTGTCCGCCGTCGTCGGGCGCCAGGAGCCCTTGCCGGATGCCGTCCACGGTCGGGACGCCGACCGGGAGGGTGCCCACCTGCAGTAGGACCAGCGGAATGCCTGCGACGAGGGCGATCAGGGCGAGGAGGCTGCCGGTGAAGCGGGCGGCGGTCAGCGGCCACGGCCGGCGCGGCGACGGGCGGTGGGGCATCGGTTAGTCTCCGACCTGGTGGACGAGCTGGGCGGTGCCGTGTCCGGTGACGGGCAGGGTGGGGCGCCCGACACTGGCCAACAGGAGGCAGTGATAGGTGTCGTGGACGGTCACGGCAAGACGGCGTCCCCCGTCCTCGACGGTGACGGTTCCCTCGACGCCGGCCTGGTGCAGGAAGCTGCGGGCGGCGGAGGTGGCGGCGTCCGGGTCGACGACGACGGTGCCGCCGGGGATCGCCTTGCCGGCATCGATCTGCTGCCCGCCGGCCCGTGCCGCGGCGTTGGCGACGTCATCGGCGTGCGCGGAGGCTTTCAGCTCGCCTCCGCCGTCGACGACGAGGGCCAGCAGGGCGAGGAAGACGCCGGCGGCCACGACCCAGAACAACGTCGACGACCCCCGCTCACCGTCCCCACCGCAGCCGGCGAGGCGGCGGCGCAGCGTACGGCAGAGCCGCGTGGGGACGAGGTGCCGCATGGTGCCTACTTCCTGTCGGCGTACTGGTCGACGACGCTGATGGCTGAAGCGGTAAGCGTCTTGGATCCAGGCAGGCCGGGTACGGTCAGCTGCGAGAGCGGGATGGTGCAGGTGACGGTGGCGGTCACGCTCGCGGCCTGGCCGGGCGGGGCGGAAAACGCGCTGGTGTCGATGCGGATGGACCGGCTGGTGCAGTTGCGATCGTCCTGCCGCAGCGCGGCCTCGGCAGCGGTACGGCCGCGGACCTGCGCGATATCGGCGTCGGCAGCCTGGGAGGCGGCGCGGGCTGCGGAACTGGCAGCGCCTTCCACGGAGTTGTCGAAGATGCCAGCCAGGCCGTAGGCAGCCAGCAGCCCCAGGAACGGGATCAGCACCGCCACACAGATGACGGTCTCCAGCGTGTAGGAGCCGCGGTCCTGCCGCCACCAACCCACCACCCACTTCGGTCTACGGGTCATCGGCCCACGCTCCAGCGTTCAACTGGGACTTCGGCGCTCTTGGTCACCTGCGGCCGCCACCCCGGCACCAGCGACAGGCTGCTTCCGGTGACCGTGACCCGCACCCGGTCTGCCGTGGTGCCACTGGTGGAGACCCCGGCGTCCTGCAGGACGTGGACGTGGGAGAGCCAGGCGCGGGCGCGGGCAGTGCCGTCGGCGGGGGTGGCCTGGTAGGCGGCGCCGGCCGTGGCGGCTTTCCTGGCCGCGGTCACTGCAGCTTCCTGAGCCAGGTACCACATGCCCAACTGCATGCCGGTGCACAGCACGAGCATGACGATCGGCGCGAGGATGGTGAACTCCAGCGTCCCCATCCCCGCGTCGTCCTTCACCTTCGCGGCTATGCGCCGCCACTGTCCTTGAGCCGGATTGGGCATCTCAGAAGGAGCTCTTGAAGCTGTTCAGCAGGCTGTCGAACTTCCCCTTGAACACCAGCGCGAAGGCCGTCGCGGCGGCGATCAGCACCGCGCCGATGATGAGCTTCTCCAACGTCTCCAGACCGGCGTCGCGCCGGTCCAGGAGCTGGAGGAAGCGGGCCTGAAGACGGGCAACAACCCGCCGAGGCAATCTACGAAGAGTGGACTTCACGGTTTCCCCTTTCACATGACGGTCGCCGCCCAGGCGACCGCGGTGGTTGGTCAGTTGGCCAAGACGGTCTGGAACAGCGGGTAGCCGAGGGTGGCGATCAGCACGACGAACAGCAACGTGCCGGGCACCACGGACTTCTCGGTGCCGGCGTTGGCCTCGCTTTGCAGATCGGTCTGCAGCCGCTTCCGCAGCGTCCTGGCCTGGTTCTCCAGCGCGGCGACAATGCTGGCGCCCTCATCGCCGGCGTGCGCGAACGTGTCGGCGGGTCCGGCGAGTTCTGGCACGTCCAGCTGCTCGGCCAGCGCCTTGAGCGCATCCCACGGCGGCGTACCCGAGAGCCGAGCGCGCTCCAGCGCGGCCCGGATCCGCACGTAGACCCGCCCGTCCCCGACCGCGGCGGTCTCGTAGAGGGCCTTCTCCGGTCCGGCGTGGGCACCGCGCTGGAGCCGGGCCCGCTCCAGCAGGGAGGCGACGGCGTACCGGTACTCCAGCCGCAGCTTGGTCGCCTTGGCACGCACATTGGTGTCCGCCGACACCCACATCAGCGCCGCGGAGCCGGCGGAGACGAACAGGGGGAGGACGAAGGGGAGGTGGATGTCGGCCAAGGCGCACAGGGCCAGAGCCATCTGCGGCATCGCGAACCCGCCGATCGCGCCCACCACCTTGTCGCCGACGTGTTTGGCGGGGGAGATGCCCAGCAGATCCAGGTCCCGGCGTGGCACGGCCAGCCGTGTCCCGGCCGAGGCCAGGACACGGGCACCGACCCGCTCGGTCAGATCCGCACTCTTCGACAGCCCGGCCCGCGAGGAGGGCGGGGGAGTGGGGGTGGTGGTCTCCAGCCGGTCCAGGACGCTGCCGAGGTCCGGCCGGGCCGGCAGCAGCTCCCGCACCACCAGAAACAGGCCGATCCCGATCAACGCGCCGTAGACGGCACTGGCCATCGACATCACGCACCATCTCCTACGGTCGGGCGGAGGAGACGTGGGGCGGGCTTGACGGCGCTGAGCCGCCGCAGCCACGCCAACGCCCCCACGAATGCCGTGCCCATCGCCAGGAGCCACAGCTGCCCACCGAAGGTCGACCAGATCGGCCCGAAGTTGCTGCCCATCCCGACGGCCATGGCCAGCACGACGATCGCCACCCATCGGGTCTGGGTGCGGACCTTGTTCCGCTCGGCGTCCATCGTGCGCAGCGCGGCCGCCTCCTCCGCTGTCAGATCTGACAGGGTCCGCAGGGTCTCGACCATGCCGGTTCCGCGATCCTTGATGTGGGTGAGGAAGACCAGCACCACGTTGTCGACGGCGCCGTCCGCGAGCTCATCGGCGAAGGCCCGGTAGGCGGCCTCCTTGTCGACGCCCATCCGCAGGCGCGCCTCTAGCACTCGCACCGGCTCGGCGATCGGTGTCGGCACTTGCCGCATGGCGCCGCTGATCGCGGCCTCCAGGGTGTGGCCGACCACGTGGGCGCCGGCCAGGTGCTGCAACCAGGCCGACAGCGCCTCCAGACGCACGATCCGGCGGCTGGAGGTGCCGGCCGGGTGCCAGATCCACGGCACCCCGGCCACCACCGCCGCGGCGAGCAGGCCCTGCACCGGCCGGGCCGTGACGATCCACATCACCACCGCCGCGCCGCCGGCCACAACCACGATCCACCGGTAGGCCGCAGCCCACGGGTCGGGCAACCCTTCACAGATCCGCTCCCACAGACCCGCCCACCGCGGCGGTACTGCCGCACGCTCGGCCGGCACCGGGCGGAAGGCCCGCACCACCATCCACATACCGGCGACCATGAGCAGCCCACACAGCGCGCCGAGCAGCCCCAGCTGTCCCAGACTCACCTCTTGATCAACTCCATCGGCTTGGGCCAGCGGCCGTACTGCGGCTCGGTCAGCCAAGCCCGCTCGAACCCGACATCGGCCAGTTCCTGCGCAACCTCCCCGGACGGTGGCAACTTCGGCACCCCCCGCGAATCCCCGTCACCGGCCGGGGCGAACACCTCGCTGAACGCGGGCTTCCCGCCCTCGCCGGGGGAGACCTGGAGGATGTGGGAGACGTAGCGGTGGCGACGGCCCCCGATCGGGGTCTGATCGGTCTGCCGGATGAACACCACGAAATTGATCGCATTGCTCACGAGTTGGTGGACACTGTCGACGTCCATCCCGGCCGGCTGGCACAGCTGCACCAACCTGGGCAGCACCAGCCGCGGATACGCCGCGTGCAGCGTGCACATCGACCCGCGCCCGCCGGAGCTCATCGCATCGAGCATCGGTACGACTTCGCGGGAGCGGACTTCGCCGACCACGACGCGGTTGGCGTTCATGCGCAGCGTGTGCGGATACATGTCGGCGATGGTGATGCGGCCGATCTCCCGGCCGTCCCTACCGATCTCGCCGTTGGAGGCCCGCTCCTCCATCGCCATCACGTGCGCAGCGATGTCCGGATCCTCGTCCAAGAACAGCTCGCGGTCGGTCTCCAGCGTGATCACCCGCTCGCCCGGTGGGACCTGCCGCACCAGCGCCCGCAGCAAGGTCGTCTTGCCCACGCCCATGTCACCGGCGACCAGGATCGTCTGCCGGGCCAGCACGAGTCCCTGAAGGAAGGCGGACAGGGCGGGGCTGAGCGTGCCCCACTGCACCAAGTCCTCCAACGACGCCTTCATCACCCGGTGGCGGCGGATCACCATCGTCGGGTGCGTGGTCAACAGCGTGGCGGCGACGCGGGAGCGGTCCGGCAGCCGGAAGTTGACCATCGGGCTGGCCGGGTTGAGGACCCGGTCGCCGTGTCCGCTGCGGGCGGCGAGGCGGTTGATGAGGGCGGTCAGGCCGTCGTTGTCATCGGCCACCGGGTCCACGCGCCTTGTTGGCCGATCGAAGTACTCGACCTCGACCCGCGGCCCGTCGACGACGACGTTCTCCACGCCCTCGTCGTCCAGGTACTGCTGGAGGGGGCCGGCGCGGAAGAGGGCGTTGATGATGGCCTGCCGCACCGTCTCCAACTGCGAAGCACCGAGCGGCGCGTGCTGGCGGGCGTGTTCGACGGCCCAGGCCGAGACCCGCTTGGCCACCAGCGAGCGCGCCAGCTCCAGCCGGTCCTCATCCGACAGCGGCCGGCTGGTCTCCTCCTCCCGGGCCACCAGGTCCTGGGAGACCGCCACCTGAAGGGCCCGGATCACCGAGCGGGACACCGGTAGCGCACCCGGCATCTGCGCCAAACCTTGCGCCTCCGGCATCGCGGCCGCAGGCGCAGCGGGCGGCGTCGCTGGTGGGGGAGTGGCTTGCGTTGCTTGACGCTGCTGGGCAAGGGCACCGCGGAGCATGCCGGACAGCGGCGTGCCGTTCGTCGCCCCGCCGCCCGGGTAGGAAGTGCCGTTGGGGTGGTCAGCCACTGATCTTCGCTTCCTGCTGTGGGGCCAGCAGTCGCTGCACTACCCCGGCAACCACCGGCGACGTCACTGCAGGTGCCGGCAACTGCATCCGCAACCGCCGCGTATTGGCATCGACTTGCGCGTGGTGAGCGGCCTGCCGGGCCCGCTTGAGCAACCTCAGGGAGGCGGGCTTGATCTGCCGCGTCGTGCCGTGGGTCAGGATCCGTGCCGTCTTCTCGTCCCACGGCAGTGTGCCGATTACCGGGAGCTGCAGCCGCCGGGTGATCTCGTGATCGGGCACGTCCCCCTCCTGCACCAGCAGCAGCCGCAGCGCATCCGCCCCCGACCCTCGTTGCTCCAGTTCCTGCCGAAGCACCCGGGCCACCGGCAGGCACTGTGCAATCGAGGTGAGGGTGTTCCGGACGACCAGGACCACCAGGTCGGCGCAGTGCAGCAACGGCCGCGGACACAGCGAGGGGTGCACTCCGCCGGGCTCGACCACCAGCCGGCCGGCATCAATGACGACGTCGTACCCGGCGTGCTGATCCATCGCCTGCAACAGCACCCCCAGCGGCTCCCACGTCTGCTCCATGGCCGCGGCCTGCATGGGATCGGTCAGCCCCGGCAGCCACAACCGCGCACCCGCAGCGTCCAGGCGGCGCAGATGCGCTTCGAAGGCTTCGGCCAGGGCGCCTTCGCGGTCGGCCAGGGCCAGATGCCACAGCCCCACCTCACCGCCCCACTCACCCATCCGATACCCGGTCCGGATACTGCCGCCGGAGGCATCGCACTCCGCCAGCAACGAGGGCCGTGCACCGGACAGTGCCAGAGCCAGCGACGACACAGTCACCCCAGCGGCATGCGCGGACGTCAACGCGATCACAGACATGCCAGGTCAGCCCTTCGACGCCAGCACGATTGCCACCCGGCCCGTCGCCGCCCGCGCCGCCAGCACCGAACCGTCAGTGCTGGCCACGGCGACCTGCACCACCACGGCCCCCGACGCGTTCGGCGCGCCAACCTTCACGACCTTCGCCTGGACCTCCTCCGGCGGCGCCGTGTTCTTGGTGACCGCCTCGTCCTTGCCGGGCGTCGTTACGATCTTGACCTTGTCGCCGGACGCCAGTGCGTCGACCGGTGCCGCCCCACGCTGCACCTCGACTGCCACGAGCTCCTGTCCAGCAGCAAGGCCGGAGCCGCCATGCAATTGGCCGTCGGTGAGCAGTTCACCGGCGTGCAGGGCCGCGGTGGCCCGCCGACCGACCACGCTCGCCTTCTGGTTTGCCGGCACCGGCTTCAACGCCGGATCGGCCGGGAGCGCCGCCGTGGTCAGGTCTTCGGCAGTGATCTCCTGGCCGACCGGCACGTCCCGGGCGATGGCCAGAACGTTCACCCGGTCCCCGGCACTGCGGACCAACATGCTTGTGCCCAGCACGCCCACCAGCGTGGTCAGCACACCGAGCACGATGAGGGAGCGTTTGCGGCGCCTGGGGACCGGGCTGGTACCGATCGGGGTCTCGGGCCGCATCGGCGGGGCCGGAGGGGATGGAATCTGGGGTGGGCTGCTGGGGCTGTTCTTCATCGATCGCGCCGTCCTTCCGTGGTGCAGGCCGGGCCCGGGCCTGTCAGTTGAGGACCTTGAGCTGGCCGATGGTGATCTGGGTCCGGGACTGGCGGGTCTGGGTGAGCTGTCCGGACTGGCCGCCGCCGGTCCAGTCGACGTGCCACGTGGAAGTCGCCGTGACCGTGTACTTCTGGCCCGGCTCATCCTTGGACGATTGCCGGTAGAGGTAGCCGCAATCCGGCGACTTGGCCTTGCCATAGGAGGGCTCGTAGGGGGTGCCAGCTGTGGTGCACGTGACCGTGTGGCCATCCCCCATGTCCCACACGATCTGCGCCACCTTTGCCGTCGCGGTCACCGTCACCGGTCCCGCTGTGGCGGAGGCGGTGTTCGGCCCGTACGTCTCGGGTGACTTCGCAGTCCACATCCATACCGGCAAGCCAACCAACCCGGTTCCGCCTGGCTTGGGCACGATGCCGATTTCTGGGCCGCGCAGCGCCATCTTGTCGACGGCCTGCTGGGCTAGCGTGGCGGGGTCGACGGTGGGGCCTTTGGGGGGATCGGCGGCCCACACCATCCGGATCACGTGGTAGGCGCTATTGGCGTCGAAGGTGCAGGTTTGTTCGTACACTGCGCCGTCGCCAGGCTGGTGGCCTTCCCAGTCCAGGCTTCCGGCTGGTGGTTGGGGGTCGGCGCGTTTGTAGGTGCAGGTCCAGTGGCTTTTTGCGCCTCCCCCTCCTCCGTTGTCGTTGTCTTCGCCGCTGTGGCTGGCTCCGCCGTTGCTCCCTTTGCTACTGGATCCTGGGGCGTTGGCCTCGACTTGGCAGGTGAACAGTCCGCATTCGGCTCCGCCTGTGCCGGAAGGATCGTCGGCGCGGGCCGCGGTGGGAAGGGCGAGTGCAGCCAGAGTGAGGGCTGTGGCAATTGTGGTGCCCCGGCGGGTCAGCATGACTTGTTCTGCGGTTCGTCGCGGATGACGCGCCACCCGTCGGGCCAGCGTTCGACCGTGGTGACGATGACGTACTTGGTGAGCCGGTTGGAGGGCAGGGTGACCGGCTTCTTGGTGGTGGCGTCGACGACCTGCCACCGGGAGATGTCCAGGCAACTGGAGAGGGTGGCGTTGGGGACTTTGCCCTTCATATCAAGCTTGGTCACGGTGGGACTGCCGACGCTGACTTGCCCGATGTGGATTCGGTTGCGGTCGTGGGCGCGCTTAGCGTCCGACTCGGCGTTCTCCAACGCCGCTGATGCGGCGTACCCCTTGAGGTTCGCGCTCTTGCCGCTGCGGTCGGCGTAGAGCTTCTCCATCTCCTTCCAGTAGGACTGGTAGGTGGCGATGGCGTCCCTCTTGGCAGTCTCCGTGGGGTCCGTTGGCGTCGGCTTGTCGCTCGCGGGCTTCGAGGCCGAGGGCTTTGAGGGGGCATCGTTGGAGGTGCCGCTGCACGCGGTGAGGGAGAGGGCTGCCGCTCCGGCCAGAAACAGACCGATTGGCATGTTTTTGAGGTGCTGCGGCGCGAGGCGTGAAGTGAGTCGTCCGTGCATCGTGCTTCCTCCCCAGGTGCTGCTGACCAGGTACTTGACGCGCTTCGCTACGTTTAGCGATCAGAGATCACTCATCGCTAAGGCGGAATTGCGCCATCCGTGTGGCCGGTCTACGCACCTTACCGGGCATTTTCAAGACCGGCCACGCTGTTTTGTTCATGTCTGGTAACGACTCGGCATATGCCTGCTGCCGTTGTGTGTGACAAGACCCTCGGACTTCACGATGACCGGTTGCTGACCTTCCCTTCGAAGGTCACCAGCGTCGTACTCAGATCCCTGACCTCTACCGTCACCGTCCCCGGCCTCGTTCCGCCCGGAAGTGCGAAACGGAAGTGGTGGGTGGCTGCCCTTTGCGGTGCGATGAAGGCCGTTTCATCGGCGGTGGGGACAAGCGCCCCAACGAGGTCGGCTTCCTTGAGCTGGTCACCGTAGTAGACGCGTACGGCCGTCTTCATCGGGGTGTAGGGAGGCCCGGAGCCGTCAGTCGCGTCATTGAACATGGTCAGGTCCGCCCCATAGACGGGGCGGCCGTCGTCACCGGTTCCTTCGGCTCGTACGTTGCCGACCGACAGTTGCTGGTCAGACGTCCACTCGCCGAAGGCCAGTGTCTTCTTCGCCTCCGGGGCGGCCGGGCCGGGGTGGAGGACGACGTCCTTGCGGGCAGGGGCTCCAGGGAACGGGCCTTCGAAGAAGGCCACATCGCCGGTCGCGCCGAACATCGTCCTGGGGCGTGTGGTGATGGTGACCGGATCGCCGGCCGCATCAGCCGGCACTGCGACTCCCATCGTCACGGTGTACGCGCCTCCGGGCTTGACCCGCGGGGGATCACTGCTGATGGAGTCGGGCATCCCCGGGATACCGGTGTCGGTGAAGGTGACGGCCGACCGGCCCATCGAGCCGTACCGCACGGTGGGGGTGAGATCCAGCAGCTGCTGAATCTCACCGGTCTGGTTGGTCAGCGTCCAGGTCAACTTCGCCGCGCGCCACCCGCGGGGTAAGCCCTTGGCGCTGCTGGTCGGCGTCACCGGCGTCAGCGTCGACGGGGACAGGGTCCAGGTCTTGGCCTCCGTGGTCACGCTCTCGCCGAGTTTGTGCATGCCCTCGGGCAGTTCACGCTTCGGTGTGTGGGAGGCTTCTGGCTTGCTCTCGACGGCATGATGCTGCTTCGCCGGCGGGTCACCGGCGCATCCGGTCATCAGCCCCGCCACCGTCAGACCGAGAACGATCCATCCGGCCTTCCTCACTGCTGCCCCCTTGCCGTCGACCACCACGGCACCGCGCCCTGTTGGGGCGCCGATTGTGCCAGTTCAGGTGCGCGAAGATCAGGCGTACTGGAGACCGGGCCGGAAACCGACGGGCAGTCGTCCTGGTCAGGCCCACGGCCTGCACCGGCGTCGTCGGTCAGGAGGTCGTCGATGGTCCCGTGGCCGCCGGTTTGGTGGTGCCAGCCGGCCATGACCTGCCGCACGATCGAGCGGGCCAGCAGACGGTATTCGTCCGGGCAGCTCTCCCGTTCGGAGAGCCATTCCAGGTGTCGGGTGTGGGTGTGCAGGGCGATCATCTCGCTGACCAACGGGCCCATGGGATAGGAGATGGCGACGACATCAGCGCAGGTCTTCTCGTTGTGCCGGCTGGAGAAGGCGGTGATGTCGATGACGGCTATGGCCGGTACGGCCGGCGTACGGCGGCGCATACGGCGAAGGAAGCTGAACATGTCGTCTCCTAGACACAAGCCGCTGCCGCGGCAGCGGCAGACGGACGCAACAGGACATCGGTCGGGTTGGGGTCACCGAGGACGGGCGTGACGATCGGTGCGAACGGCCCCTGGCGGCGGAGCTGTTCGAGGGTGGTGATGCCGGCGTGCAGGTCTACGGCGGACTGCAGGCGGCCATCGGCGGCCGCCAGCGCCCGCAGGTCATCCGCTCGCTTCGCCAGCTGGCCCGCCGATGCTCCGTCCAGGACGAGCAGGACCCGGGGGAACGACGGATACCGGGCGCGCCACGCCTCCCGCCGGTACCCGGATGCCTTCGGTCGACCGCGGCCCAGGACCGGCTGTGGGATGTAGCGGGCGTAGCGCGCGTAGGCAGCGAGTTTGGCGGCCAGGCGGGCGATGCTCATGGTGGCGCGGTCGATCTCGCAGAAGAACGTCAGCAGCATCCGCTGCTGCTGCCCGCCGTGGCCGGTGGGGGTGGTGTGGATGTAGCGGAGCACCGCGTCGGGCACCAGGAACGCCTCGTCGCCCAGGCGGCTGTCGCCGTCGCGGACACGGTGGGCGACCTCGGGGTCCCAGTCCAGTGGGCCGCACTCGTCCCCAAGTTGCCGGGCGTGCTGCACGAACGCCAGCCCCACCTCGTTGACGGCCAGGGTGTGCTCCTGCAGCTGGCTGGCAGCCGCGTCCTCCGTCATGCGGTAGGCCCGCGGCGCGATCTCCCCGCCGCTCTCGACGACCTCGCAGCCCAGCGCGGTGGTGTACCAAAGGAGTTCGCCGGCGCGGCTGGTGCGGCGGATGGACGCGTCGACCAGGCCCCGGCCATGAAGCACCTCCAACTGCCGGCGCACGTAGCGGGTGGAAGCGGCGGCCGGGCGCAAAAGCTGCGTGAGCTGGCCGGCGGTCAGCAGCCGGTGACGGTAGAGGACGGGCAGGATCTCCTGCCCGAGCCGGGACAGGCCCCGGTCTGTGAGGTCTAGGAAGTGCGGGCGGGGCATCGGAAGTCCTTACGTTGTGGAGCAGGTCAGACCGGGCGGAGCGTGCGAACCACGTCGCCGGATCCGTGGCCGGATGGGCGCGGCGGTCGCGCTCGACCGGTGGTGAGGTGGGCGAGGATCGCGTCGTCCAGGCCGCGCTGGGTCGCGAGGATTTCCCCGACCGTGAGACGGCGCAGGTTCTTGTCGATCGCCGCATCCAGGGCCGGCAGCCCCGCCTCGTTGCGGTAGTCGGCGTAGACCTCATCAACCGAGACACCCCGGACCCTGAAAGGCGTGGTGCGCTTGCCGCGGAGCATCACGGACTGGATGTACTCGTACTTGTCCAGGCCCAGCACCGTCTCAGGGGCGATGCCGGGAAGACGCTTGGTGACGAAGCCGGCCTCGTCGAAGTCCGCGGCCGTCGCGGACAACAGCGATTGGTTTTGCATGAGGGCGGCCCGGGTCTCGTTGGACAGCCGCATCGCCATCTGCGTCATCCCCATGAAGCGGATCTCATATTTCCGCAGCTGTTCCAGGATCTTGGCGATGTAGCCATGGGAGGCACCGTCGACCGCGGTCAGCTCGTCCGCCCAGGCCCACAACGTCGCCAGCTCCTCGACCGGAGTGTCGGCGCGCGACATTCCCTCCCGGAACAGATCGAACAGAAGCAGCGCGGTAATCAGGTCGTCGCTCTCCCCGGTGCCCGAGGGGCAGACGAAGACGACCTGCCGTTCGTCCATCGCCCGCCGCACGTCGTACGCGGAGCGCGGCGAGCCGAGAAACGCCCGCAGCGAAAGGGAGTTGTCGAACCGGTAGAGGGCATTGGTGACCGGGTTGAGTGCGGAGGACTCCAGGTTTGGGAAGGAGCGCCGCCAGTAGGTGGCCTCGGCCGGATCCAGGACCGCCAGGACCGCTTCGCGCCAGTCCTCGTCCTCCAGCAGGGTGCGGATCTGGAACACCGTCGGCTGCAGCTCCAGATGCCCGGAGCTCACCAGGTGGTGCGAGAGGAGGGCCAGGGTGCGTACCGCGTTGGACAGGATCGTCCGTGCCCTCGTTGCGGCCTCGCCCCAGGAGTGGGCGGAGGCGATCGCCCCGACCACGGAGCCGACGACGTCCTGGACTTCCTCGACGGTCCGGCCCTCCATGGACAGCAGGTTCCAGCACGCCATCCGGTCGTCCATGGCCGGCCGGGCCAGGTTGATCTCCCACACCCGGTCGGCGACCGCGGGGTGGGCGAGGTAGGGGCGGGCTCGCTGCCACGCCGTCCGGTGCGGGTCGAGGAACCAGGCCCCGTCACCGGCATAGGCGCGGGCCAGGCACTCCACGAGCGCCTTCTCCGTCTTCCCGAACCCCGACTTTCCGTAGGAGGCACCGAAGAGCACATCTGCTGCGTAGGCACCCCCCAGCCGCTCGGTGCCGTCGGGGCCCGTCACTCGGCCCAGCGGCAGGACATCGCGCTGCCCCGTCCACGTCGGCAGCGCGGCCGGCGCCGGCGGGACGACACCACCGCAGCGGGCCACATTCGGGGCGTCGCAGCGGGCGGTGGGCGGCTTGAGCAGCCCGGCGATCTCCTGCCACGTCACCCACTGCCGACGGGCGGGCGCGAAATCCCCCCGCTCCAGCCGCCGGTCGAAACGACTCCGCAGCCACCACACATTCGAATACCGACGCCACGGGCCCCACTTCGGGCCGACCGGCACCAAGCGGTTCTCACCGCTGAACGCCTCCATCGCCGCCAGCATCTGATGCAGGCGAGCCTGCGCCTGCTGCGGATGCCGGGCCACACACCGCACCAGCACCTGGACAGCGAACACCTCCGCACCGGGAGTGAACTTCCCCACCCCCTCGGACAGGTCACTCTGCCGCGGCACCCGCGCCGTCCGCCTGACCCCTCCACCCGCGGAGACGCCCAGGCCATCACGCAGGATCTCCATCGCTCCGCCCGCGCGGCCGCCCTCGCCGACCTGCTCGCCGTACGCGGACGGCCCGCGCCGGGTGGCGCGGCGCATCAGGGCACGGCGCCGCCGTGCCACCCTCCGGCCGGGCACCGGGACCAGGTCGACGACCAGCTCGGCCTCCTCTCCGGCCTCGGTGCGCACGTGGGCGAACACGGCCGCCACGTGCTCCAGAGGGTCGGGGTCCAGTCCGGCCTTTCCCAAAGGGCGGTGATCCGGCCCGGCGAGCACCAGCTCGGCCCGCGCCACGTAGCGCGGCCCCTCCACGCTGCTGTCCTCGGTGGCAGGTTTGGTCAGGTTGACGGTGCCCACCACGCTCACCACGATCCACCCCGCTTCAGCGGCGCAGCATCGGCGAACCGGATGCGCCACCGTCGCTCGGAGGAAGCGCGAGGAGTGACAACCTCGACCCGCCGGTATCCGGATTGCCGCAACACTCCAGCTGCGCGCTCCGGCCCCTCCCACCAGTAGTGCAGGCGCCCCTCCTCACCCGCCGCGACTCGTATGCGCACCGCGGCCGCGCGCCGGGGAAGCGTCCCGCTGGCGGAGCGCACGCTGGCCAGCCGGCCGGCGACGCGCCCCACCTCCGTCAGCTCCGGGTCGAATGTGGCCGCCGGCACCAGTTCCACCCGCGTGCGGTCGGCAAGTTCGCGTACTGCCCGACGGCGCCACCACACCGCGGCCGCGACCCACACAGCCGCAGCGGCAAGGGCCGCAAGGGCGATCCACCACAGGCTCGCCAGGCCGGCCTCCACCAGCGCCCACAGCCAGTGCCCCACTTCCGACGTACGCGGCAGGATGCCGGTCACCACAGGTCCCGCTGGCTCATCGTGACCTCGTGCGAATTCATCTGCGCCTCCTCGCGGGGCGGCACACCTTGCCGCCTCATACAGAGAAGGGAGCCGAATCCATCCCGATGTGACACCCGGGCTCAACTTTTTCTCCCTTCGCGGGGAGAGCAGCCTCGACACGTGACCGATGACGCGAAGGCGGACCACCCGGCCTGTCCCACGAACAGTGGGCTCCTGCCGCCCGCCTCACGTCCGGGTGGCAGATCGGCAAGGGCCCACCGACAGCGCCAGCGACGCCGGGCGGGAGCCGTCACACTCTCAGTCCGGAGCCCAGAGCATAGGAGTCGGCCCCGGCTGCCGCCCCACGGGGGAAAGGGCAACACCGGGGCCAACTGCGTGCACTCCGTGGCGGGTTGACCAGCGGTCTTCATCGGTCTTAGCCCATCGAAGTTCTGTTCTTCGAGGTGGAGGCGTGGTTCCCGGAGTCGGCCGGGATCCCCGCTCTCCTTCGCTCCTGGCCGGTAGGCTGCACGGGGTGAACACATCCCAGCCGCAGGCTTTCCGACTGGTCGTCACCGGGGGTGGTACCGGGGGCCACACCTACCCGGCGCTTACCGCGACCCGCGCATTGCAGGAGCGGGTCTCTGCCGGGGGCGGGACCTTGGATGTGCTGTGGATCGGCACTGCTGACGGCCTGGAGGCGCGCGTCGCACCGGCCGAGGGGATCGCGTTCGCCACCGTCGCCACGGGCAAGATCCGCCGGTCCAGCAATCCCTTGCGGATGGTGTCTCCGGCGAACGTGCGGGACATGGCGCGGGTCCCGCTCGGCGTTGCCCAGGCCCGCAAGATCATTGCGGACTTCCGGCCGGATGTCGTCCTGGCAACTGGCGGGTACGTTGCCGTGCCGGCCGGTCTCGCCGCCCGTATGTGCCGGGTTCCGTTGGTCCTGCACGAGCAGACAGTGCGACTCGGACTGGCGAACCGGAAGCTGGCCGGCTCGGCGACGCGCATCGCCGTCTCGTCCGAGTCGACGCTGCCGCTCCTCCCTGAGACCGTGCGGTCTGCGGCCGTGGTGACCGGGAACCCGGTCCGGCCGGAGGTGTTGACCGGACACGCAGACGAGGCGATCACGGCGCTCGGGCTGTCGGGCTTCGACCGGCGGCTGCCCACGCTCTACGTGACCGGCGGTGCGCAGGGTGCGCAGCAGATCAATGACGTGGTCCGGGACGCCCTCCCGTGGCTGCTGGAGCGAGCCAACGTGGTGCACCAGTGTGGGCCGGCGAATGTCGAGGCGCTGCGCTCCAGCGCGGCCGGGCTCCCGCCGAACCTCGCAGCCAGGTACTACCTCACCGGGTTCGTCGGGCCGGAGCTGCCCGACGTCCTGGCGCTCGCCGATGTCGTGGTCTCCCGCAGCGGCGCCGGCACGCTGGCCGAACTGACTGCGCTGGGGAAGCCGGCCGTGTTCGTGCCGCTCGCCTCTTCGGCGGGGAATGAGCAGGCGCACAACGCACGGCACTTGGAGGAGGCGGGGGCGGCCGTCGCGCTCACCGGTGACGTCACCGCCGCGCGGTTGCGGGAGGCCCTCGGGCCGCTTCTGGCCGACCCGGCGCGGCGCGCGGGTATGGCGGAGGCTGCCCGGGCACACGGCCGGCCGGACGCGGCGGACAGGCTCGTCGACGTGATCCTGGCCGCCGCGGTCGGCTGACCCACTCCCTACGTGCGGTGTGCGTTGAGGTGCAGGGCCTGCCCGAGCGCCGAGACCACCTGGTCGATGTCCGTCTCGATGAGGTGCGGGTGGAAGGGCAGGCTCAGGATCTCCCCACCGACCTGCTCGGTCTCCGGCAGGGGACGGTGCCACGCGGCGAATGCTGGCTGGAGGTGGTTGGGCGGGTAGTGCACGCCCACCCCGATGCTGTGGGCCCGCAGTTCGGCGAACACGCGGTCGCGGTGCGGTACGCGGACCTGGCACAGGTGCGGCACCGTGCGGTCGATGTCGACGTTGACGAGCGTCACGCCATCCACCGGGGCGAGGGCTTCTCGGTACGTGCGCCATAGACGGCGGCGGGTGTGCTCGGTCGTGGTGAAACCGGCCAGTTGGGCAAGGCCGATGGCGGCGTTGAGGCCCGAGAGCTGGTAGCGCAGGCCGAAGCTGCCCACCCGGTAGGTGGTGGTGTTGGCGCGCTCGCTCTGGGACTGGGCGACACCCAGGAGTCGGATCTGGCGGATCGTGTCCGCTTCCTCGGGGCTGCGAGGGACCACCATGCCACCCTGGCCGCAGGTGAGGTTCTTGATCGGCCCGAACGAGAAGCACGTCAGGGCTCCGGTCGCGCCCACGCGTGGTGTGCCGTCGCGGGATCCGAAGGCGTGCGCGGCGTCCTCGATAACGACGATCCCTCGGTCGGCAAGCTCGTCACGCACGGGGGCCAGGTCGACTGCCCTGCCCCCGAACAGCACCGGGATGACGGCGGTGGTGGTGTCACTGACTGCCTCCATGACGAGCTGGTCGGTGACACACAGTGTGGCGGGGTCGATGTCGACGAAGCGCGGGGTGGCGCCGACGGCGAGGATCGCCTGGACCGTTGCGCAGAACGTCATGGACGGCACGATGACGTCGTCGCCGGGGCCGACCCCGGCGGCGAGCAGGGCTACGTGGAGCGCCGCGGTGCCGGAGGCGACGGCCACGGCGTCCGGGACGCCGAGGAAGCTGGCGACCTGGCGCTCGAACTCCTCGGTGACCTCGGTGTGCCCGTACTGGCCGGCCTCCAGTACGCGGGCGACCGCGGCGGCTTCCTGGCCGTACAGGTACGGGGAGGCGTTGCGCCCGGCGCCGGGCCGGGCGGTGGTCGTCATGCGGTGAGTCCCTTCGCGATCGGCCGGATGATCGGCCGAACCAGCGCGCTGGCCGTCTCCAGAGCCGAGAGTGCGTCCGCAACCGACGGTCCGGCAGCGACGAGCAGGCCGATCTTGTGGCCGGACTGGTCATGCGGCCGTACCAGGTCGCCTGGTTTGGCGTACAGCTCGATATCGGTGATCCCGGGGATGCTGCGGGCTTCAGCGATGCCCTCCCATGTGACCAGTTCGCCTTCCACGGCCAGCGATGAGCCGATCAGCTCCAGCGCCGCGTGCGCGGCGCGCGTCCGCTTCAGGTGGTCGCCGAACGGCTCACCGAGGGCGAGGGCGATGAGCGCACGCACGACGTCCACGCCGTAGGCGGCGGCGAGTAAGCGCGGGACGCCGTCACCCCCGAGACGCGTGTTGGCCTCGATGACACGCTCCTGGGCGTCTGCGCCGAGGACGACGTCGAAGTTCGCCGGCCCGTTGGCGATGCCGAGCGCACGACACAGCCGTTCGACGCTGGCCTCCAGCTGGTGGTGCGCCGCCGGCGCCAACTGCGCGGTGCGAAGCCGCCTGACGACGAAACTCCCGTCGACGAACTCCTTGTCCTTGACGCAGGTCATCAGCGCCCTGCCGTCCCGCATGAAGACCTCAATGGCCAGTGGGCGACCTTGAATGAACTCCTCAGCGATCACCGTCTGAGAGGCGGAGTAGGAGCGGGCGTAGGCGACGGCGGCGGGCAGATCGTCAGGGCGGGTGACGCGGGTGACGCCCTTGCTGCCTGAACCGTCCACCGGCTTGATCACGAGCGGGAAGCGCAACCGCACTGCCTTCGCGACGACTTCATCCGGGTTGTTCGACGCGGTCCATCCGTATCCGGCGATGCCGCAGGACGCGGCGACAGTATGGAAGCTGGCCTTGTCGACAGCTGCGAGTGCGCTCTTGGGGTACACGTAGGTGGTGCCGTACCGCATGCTCAAGGCGTGCCAACTGGCCAGCGCGGCGTCGCTCGCACCGCCTACGATCCCGGCGGGGCACGCGTCGCCCAGCGCGTCGGCGATGGCGTTGGTGTCCCGCGTGGAGATCTTCAGGGCCGCCTCGGCGAACGGGAGTGCGGGAGCGTCCGGCCTTATGTCCACCGCTATGGTCGGGATTCCGCGACGCCGCGCCTCCTGGTAGAGCGGTATCTGCTCCTCCGACGCGCCCAGCACAATCAGCGCGCCCTGGGGCCAGTGCTCAGACATGCTGCGGCTCCCGGGCCATGTCGAGGGTGACGCGCGCACGCATGGCCGGGAGCGGGCTGCGCGAGAGCGGCGCCCACCGGTCGGGGTTGCGCCGGAACCAGTCGACGGTCTCCTCCAGGCCGGCTTTGAAGTCGCGCTGCGGCCGGTAGCCGAGGGCGGCGGCCTTCGTGCAGTCCATCGAGTACCGCAGGTCGTTGGACAGCCGGTCGGGCACGTACATAACGGCGTCCCAGTCGGCGCCGCAGATCCGCAGCAGCTCGCCGGTCAGGTCCTTGCTCGTCATGTCGGTGCCGCCGCCGAGGTTGTAGATCTCGCCGGGCGTCCCGTGGCGCAGCACGAGTTCGATGCCCTGGCAGTTGTCCTCGACGTGCAGCCAGTTGCGGACGTGCTGGCCCCGGTCGTGGAGGGTGACCGGTTCGCCCCGCAGGAGCCGGGTGGCGAACAGCGGGATGATCTTCTCCGGGTACTGGCAGGGCCCGTAGTTGTTCGAGGAGCGGGTGACGCAGATCGGCGTGCCGTAGGTGTGCCAGTAGCTGAGCGCCACCAGGTCGGCCGCGGCCTTCGACGCGGCGTACGGGACAGTCGGGCGCAGCGGGTAATCCTCCGTGGCGGCGCCCTCCAGCAGCGGCCCGTACACCTCGTCCGTGGAGACGTGCACGAACCGCTCGATGCCGTGCCGCATGGCCGCGTCCGCGAGGGTCTGGGTGCCCAGGACGTTAGTGGTGACGAACGTGGAGGCCGCCGTGAAGGACCGGTCGACGTGGGACTCGGCGGCGAAGTGGACCACCATGGTGTGCTGGCTCATGAGGGTATCCACCAGAGTGGCGTCGCAGATGTCGCCGTGTACGAACGTCAGCTTCGGGCTGAGGAAGCCCTTGCCGAGGTTCGCGTGGTTCCCCGCGTACGTAAGGGCGTCGAGGACCGTCACCTGGGCGACGTCATCGGCCCGCAGGATGCGCTTGACGAAGTGGGAGCCGATGAACCCGGCCCCGCCGGTAACCAGCACTTTGTCCATGGATGCCTCCAGGAAGGTGCGAGCAGCGGGCCGCGGTACGCCGCCCGCCTTCACGCCCCACCATGGCCGCCCAGCAACAGGGACGAGACCACCTCGGGGCGTCCTCGCACGCCATGTGCGGAACCGGCACATGCTGTGCATCCGTACGCCCTACCGCCCCGTGCCCAGCGGCGCTAGCGTCGTCCGTCCCGTCGGCGCGAAGGAGGTTCCGATGGACCGCACAGGCGACTTAGGCGCCCTCATCCGCAGCGCCCGCAGCGCCCAACGCATCACGCAAGAACAGCTGGGCCAGCAGGTCGGATACTCGGCATCGGCGATCTCCCGCATCGAAGCCAACAAGATGCGGCTCGACCCGCACGTAGCGCCCCTCATGGCCCGTGCATTGCGCCTTCCGCTCCAGTGGTTGAGCGGTTCCACTGTCCCGCAGGTGGCCAACATCGCTACGGTGGCCACCGGGCGGATGCCGGACGAGGAGGACGCAGTGCGTCGCAGGGACCTATTGACCGGAGCAGCTGCCGCTGGGGCAATGGCCATCGTCGGCACGGGCCCAGCAGCAGCGCTACCGGCAGCCGACTTGGAAGACGTCCTGTTCAAGCTACCGAGCGCCGAACCCACCCCACTGCCCGCGCTGGTCGCCCGGACCAACGCAGCCAGGCGAGCCTTCACAGCCGCCCGCTACAGCGACCTCGGCCGCGCCCTGCCCGGCCTCCTCGCCACCGCTGAGGCGACGAGGAATGCGTCCGACGGCCCGGATCGTCGCCAGGCGTCCGCAGTACTGGCACGCGCCTACGTGCTCGCCGCTGAACACGCATCGAAGCAGCACTCCGACGCGGCCTGGGTCGCCGCCGACCGGGCACTGACCGCCGCACGCTCCAGCGGCATGCCCGTGCCCGTCGGAGAAGCAGCCCGCGTCTTGGCGATCACCATGCGCCGCTCCGGCAACTGGTCCTCCGCAGTCCACCTCCTGGCCCGCGAAGCATCCGAACTCGACACCGCCAACCCGCGCACAGGAGCCGTACGCACCACACTCCAGCTCACCGCCGCCTACTCCGCAGCCGCAGGCCAGGACCGCACGACGGCACTCGCCCTTCTCGACGCGGCAGACGACGACATCAAGCGCCACCCCGATGTCCCCGACGGCCTGTTCACCGTCGAAGCCACCCACACCCAAGTCGACGTCTACCGCATCGGCGTCCTCAACACCCTCGGCACACCAGACGAAGGCGTGAAGACCGCAGCCGACCTGAACATCGACCTCATGCCAACCGCCGAACGCCGCGCCCGGGCATGGACCGACATCGCACGCATGTGGCACGCCCTCGGCGACAGCCAACAGACATTCACCGCGCTGCGCCATGTCGAACAGGAAGCACCCCAGGAAGTACGCCGGCCATCCCTACGCGCACTAACGTCGCATCTGCTGTACGGACCCGCCCGAGTCCAAGGGCTCCGAGAATTCGCTGCACGCACAGGGGCACTCGCCGGGGCGTGACCCTGGTGGTTGCCCTTGGGGTGCGCGCTTGCCAGGCGCCGGGGCGCGGCGTCCTGATCGGCACGGGCGCAGCGGCGCTGAGGGCGCCGCCGTGGCGGGCTCGTCGGTGATGGAGACCGCGGCGGGCGCCGAGTGGGCGTGGGCGGCGCTGCTGATGACCACGGCGGGTGGGGCGGCCCCGAGTAGCGCCAGCACCGTCAACGGCCGCCATGCGGATAACTGGATCAGGGGTGCCGTAGGCGCGGCATGACGTCCGCTCACCGTTGCGCCCCCGGGCCCGTCGTGCCCAGCTCGACCCGCACCACTTTGCCGGTCGCTGTGGGGATGACGTCCCACGCGGTGGCGAGGGCATCCAGCACCGCCAGCCCCCGGCCGTGCTCGTCCTGCGGGCTCGCGCTGCGCCGCTCAAGATGCCGGCATGAGGAGTCCGCTGCCCAGATCTGCACGGTGCCCGGGGCGGGCCGCTCGACGGTCAGTCGGCACCGTCCCGGATCGTCCCCCGGAAACAGGACTGAGGTGGCGTGCTGTACGGCGTTGGACAGCAGCTCCGACACGATCAGCTCGGCGTCCTCGGCCAGGCCGGCCAGCCCCCAGCAGGTGAGCGTCGTGCGCACGCTCATGCGTGCCACCCGGACCGATGCCGGGATCAAGGCCAGCGTCTGCGTGTAGACCGGGATCACGCAGGTACCGGTCATCGGGTCGTCCCCCTGGCTTTATTGCTGGGCGCGAGCGGAGGCCACGAGTAGCAGACTTCGACGCCTCGGTCCTGCAACCACTGGATCTCGCGATGCCACATCTGGTGCGAGGGATCCGGGGAGATCGACGCTGGCCACCTGGCGATCACCATGTCGACTGTGCCCGCCTCGGCGAGGTCGCGGATCCGCGACCAGCCGCTGCGACGGCACGGGTCGGGCTCCCCGTACGCGTCCGTGACTACCCCGGTCAAGCGGAGCCCGCACGCGATGGCGAATGCGCGCCCCTCCTCCTCAGCGCGCTCCGCCGTGAGGTTTGGGGCCAGTCGCCCCTGCTCCGCGCACACGTACAACACGGCGGCGGACGGGTCGGGGGGCGTGATGCTCTCCGTGGTGCGCGTATTGGTCATCGTCGCCTCGGCGTTTGCGATGGGGTCGGTGCCCCGCCCGGGGGCGAAGCGCGGGCAGGGCCGTACACGACAGCTAACTCGCCGTCACCACCCAGCAGCCATGACGAAGTTGCGCGGACCGGTCGCGCTCAAACTGACGAAATGACCAGCCCTTTACTTTCTGTGACCGTCCGCACCTCATACCGTGACGTTATGGCGGAGTCCAGAAACGCAGCCTTAGCTGCCTGGATGGCGAAGGTTGGCATGTCGGCCGGGGAACTGGCCGACGCTGTCAACGACGCCATTCGCGACCTCACCGGACGGCTCGGCGCCACCAGCGAACGCACGGTATTTCGGTGGCTGTCCGGCGAGAACCGCTGGCCCCAGGAGCGCCAGCGCCGCGCGTTAGAGGCCATCAGCAGCAGGACTGTCGCAGACCTAGGGTTCGTGCCTCGGGGGAAACGCACCACCAGTCCACTCCCCCCAGCAGCGCCATCGGAGGACACAGTGCACCGTCGCCGGTTCGTCGGCGCGGCCACCGCCGCCGTCGCCATCCCCCTCATAGCCTCCCGCCCGCCGCGCGTGGGAACCTCCGACGTGGTCCGACTCCATGACAGTGTCGAAGCCCTCGTCGCGCTCGATGCCGAGCACGGTGGACACACTGCCCTCGAACGCGCCGCGCTTGCCGGGGCGGACGAAGCCCTTGGACTCCAGCGCCGGTCCACCACACAACGCGTGCGCCAACGCCTGTTCAGCCTCGCCGCCGACTTCACCGCGACCGCGGCATGGTCGCTGATCGACGCCCGGCAGCTCGACGCCGCCGGCAAGCATCTCGACCGCGCCCTCACCCTCGCCGGCATGGCCCAGGACACGGACATGGCCATGCAGGTATGGAACCTGCGGGCCATGCTCGCCCGGCAACAGAAGGACTACGGCACGGCCGTCGCCGCCGCCCAGGCCGCGCAGGCGACGCTCGTAGCGCGCAGGTCACCGCTGCACGCCTCTCTTGCCCACGCCCGAACCGCTGTCGGTCTCGCCAACAGCGGCGACCGGCGCGGGGCCCTGCGCTCTCTCGGTCGCGCCGAGGACACCATGGGCAAGGTCGACACCACACAACCGCGGCCTATCTGGATCGCCTTCTACGGCCCCGCAGAGCTGTACTCCCTCACCGCAACCGTTCGCGACGTCGTCGGCGACCCCGCAGAGGCCGAGGCCGCCGCCCACAAAGCACTTGCCGCCCTCCCCGACACCTACCGTCGCAACCGCGCACACACCACCGCCCGCCTCGCGCTCGCGCAGCTCCACCAAGGCGACGTCGAGCCGGCATGCGCCACCAGCGCAGACGTCTTCACGATCATGTCCGGGGACCCACTCCCCGGCCGCATGCGTCAGCTCCTCGGCACCTTCCACCGGGACCTGATCACGCTGGCACCCCCACGCATCGCACACGAGTGGGCCGACCGCTACCGGACCGAATGGAGCCCCGCATGACCAGCGCAACCGTTGAACTCCGCCACTTCGGGCACGATGACCTGCCCGTCATCCGCCAAACGCTCCTTGACGTACACGCCGACGCGTACGCCGACGAGTTGGAGGACGACGAGTTCACCCAGCGGTTTCCCTGGTTCGTCGACCACTGGGGAGGCAACCCCGGTTTCTCCTGCGTGATCGGCTACCAGGACTCCGAGCCCGTTGGTTTCGTCTACGGCGCCCCTGCGACGGAGGGGCGCGAATGGTGGCGCGAGCACGTGAGCGAACCGCCGGCAGACGCCTCGACATTCTCGGTTTCGGAGCTGATGGTCCGGCCGACGTGGCGGAAAACAGGGACCGCGGAGCGGCTCCATGCAGCCCTGCTTGCCAACCGGACCGAGGCCCTGGCCGTGCTCCTCGTCGACCCCGACCACCTCAAGGTCCAAGCCCTCTACGAGACGTGGGGGTACCGCAAGGTCGGGAATCGTCAGCCATTCCCGGACTCCCCGAACTTCGCAGTTATGCTCCGGGACCTGCACATCGCTGCCTGACCGGCGCGCGCAGGGCGGCCTGCGTTCCTCGCCCCGGACAACCGCTGGCGTCGACGCAGCTCACCGCGTTGCCCCGTCCGCGGCGTGCTGCCCGCCGTCCTCGCTGACGCCGACGCCTCGTTCCCTGCGTCTCTCCTCGGCATCCGCAGCCTGCGGCAACTCATATGCCGTCAGCGGCCTCGTGACGGGGCCGCTGACGGCCCGCCCTCAGGCTCCGAGCACCGTGTCCTTCACGGCCCGGACCAGTTGTCGCATACGCGTACCCAACCCCCGAAGGAGTGAGCCGTGAGCACCGTCGCCCTGGCCGCCGAGCAAGTTCCCGAACGCCACTACACCCACCACGAAGGGCGCGGCGCCACCCCGCACCGTTCCAACCCGGTGGTGGTCCACCGTGAAGTGACCACCCTCGACGTTCAGCCGGGCATGAACGTCGCCGAGTTCGGCACCGGCTCGGGCTACTCCGGGCGCCTGCTCGCCGAACTCGTCGGCTCTACCGGCACGGTGACCAGCCTCGACATCGACGCCTACCTTGTGAGGTGGGCCAATCTCATCCACCACGAATGCGGCATCAACAACGTCCGTTGCCACGTCGCCGATGGCACGGTTGGCTTCGCCGAACGGGCACCCTATGACCGGATGGTGGCCTGGTGCACCCCGCCGCTGCTGCCGAAAGCGTGGACGGACCAGGTCGCCAGCGGCGGCCTCATCGTCGCCCCGCTGCCGATCGCCAACGTGCCCAACATGACCCTCGTCGCCAAGATCCGCGTCAACGCCGGCGAGCCCACCGTCGAGGCCGTCTTCACCGGGGGCTACATCGAGGCGACCGCCTCACCCAAGGGCGATCTCGACCTGCCGGGCCGATGGGTGGACTGGGAGAACCGCGTGCAGGCCCTCTCCTGGATCTCCCTCTCGTGGCGGGGGGACGACGACCGGCTGCACACCGGCGCCCGCACCGCCCTGGACCGGCTCCTGCACGCCGCTCACACCGAGTCATACGAGGGTGCAGAGGTCGACTGGGCGAGCTGGCGAACCTTCGCCGCCGCCCTCCGCGATCCCCAGCTCACCGTGGCCGGACTCCGCCCGGACCTGTGGGCGATCGGCCACGCCACCCCCGACACTGCCGCCGTCATCCAGCAGGACGGCACGATCCTCGCCGACAGCCCGAACTCCCCCTCCCTGGCCGCCCTGCGCGACTGGCTCACTGCCTGGGAAGAGGCCGGACGCCCGGCTCCCGAGACCTACATCCCGAACCTGGTCCGCGCGGACGACGGCGGGCAGGGTCCTGTCGGCTGGCATCTGCGGCTGTCCCAGTAGCCGCCGACCACGAAGGGGGACCTATGCTGCGCGGCATCGGCACCGGGGTGCAGGTCGTCGCACCCTACCCCGCCTACCGCATGTAGGGCGTGTGCTTCGAACTAAGTGTTGGGTGCATACCGGAGGGCGAGGTTGGGGATGTTTGGGAACCCGTTGTCACAGTTTGTGCCAGCGAGTTCCGTCGTCTCTCAGAGGGTTGCCATGAGTGGTCTTACACCGGGCGTTTACGTCGACGAGGTACCCAGTGGGGTTCGGGTGGTGACAGGGGCGGGCACGTCAACACCGGCATTCCTTGGGCTCACCTATCGGGGGGATGATCCAGACTCCGACTCCCCGCAGCTCGTAAGGAGCTGGCAGGAGTTCCACGACCGGTATGCGACCGATGGCAGCGTCGGTCTCTTCGACGAACTGAAGAAGGCGGTCAGGCTCGGCGAGGACGTGATGAGGGGGGCGTGGTCCGCTGTCACTGGAGGGGAGGCTCCGTCCGACCTGCGCACGCCGGACCCCGGTGACGAGTTGGAACGCTTCCTGCCGCTGGCTGAGGCCGTTCACGGGTTCTTCGCCAACGGTGGGGCGTCCTGTTACGTCGTGCCCCTCGTGGTCGAGGACAACGAGTTCGCCTCCCTGCTGAGGGCTCTTGAGGGGGGCCTGGAAGCTCTCGAAAGTGTGCACGACGTACAGATGGTGGCCGCGCCGGACATCGCGGTGTGGGCCACAAGCACAGGCGATCTCGGCGCGTGCGCGCGGAAGCTCGCCGCTCACTGCCTGAAGATGCGCAATCGCGTGTCCATCCTGGACACGCTCTCCACCCACACGCCCGTCGACCTGGCAGAAGGCTTGGACCTAGGTCTCGACGGCGCTCAGAGGACCTACGCGGCCGTGTACTACCCATGGGTGCAGGTACCGGGACTGGACGGCAGGCCGCGCCAGGTGCCGCCCTGCGGTCACCTGGCCGGCATCTGGGCCGCCACGGACGCCACCCGCGGCGTCCACAAAGCCCCCGCCAACGTGGTCATCCACGGGATCACCGGCCTGACCCGCACGGTGAGCGCCGACGAGCAAGGCCCGCTCAACAACCACGGCATCAACTGCCTGCGTGCCTTCCCTGGCCAAGGGCCCACGGTGTGGGGCGCCCGCACACAGAGCCGTATGGAGAGCGATCCGGACTACGTGTACCTCAATGTCCGCCGACTGGTGTGTCAACGGACTTCTGGAGCTCCCCGGAGGCGGACTGCAGATCTCCCCACTGGTGGACATGAGAAGTCCCCACTGGTGGACGTGGTCTTCCCCCGGGGTGGGGTCAGTGCAGGGGTCTCACCCCCTTGCCTGAGGTGGCCTCGGTGAGACGGAATGAATCACCCTGTGTCACGACGACGTGAGCGTGGTGCAGGAGCCGGTCGACGGTCGCGGTGGCCAGGGTCTTGGGCATGATCTCGTCGAAGCCGGAGGGGTGGAGGTTGCTGCTGACGGCCATGGCGCGTCGTTCGTAGGCGGCGTCGACCAGGCGGAAGAAGCCTTCGGCGGCGTCCGCGGAGACCGGCAGGAGGCCGATGTCGTCGACGATGATGAGGTCGCTGCGGATCAGCCGGGTCATGGCTCGGGCGAGGGAGTCGTCGACGCGGTGCCGGCGGACCAGGGCTCCGAGGTCCTCGATCGCGAACCAGGCAACCGTCATTCCGGCCTCGACCGCGGCTTGACCGAGGGCTTCGGTGAAGTGGCTCTTGCCCGTGCCGGAGGGCCCGCAGACGCAGAGGTTCTCCTTGCGGGAGATCCATTCCAGGGTCTTGAGCGAGTCCTGGATCTGGCGGGGGATGGAGGAGGCGGTCTCGTCCCAGTCGCCGAACGTCTTGCCGGCGGGGAACCCGGCGCGCTTGCGGCGGGTCCGCAGGTTAGCTGCGTCCCGGCCGGCGGCTTCCTCGGCGAGGAGGACGCGGACGACTTCGGCGGGGTCCCAGCGTTGGGCCTTCGCGGTGGGGATCAGGTCGGTCAACGACCGGCGGATGTGAGGGAGTTTGAGCCGCTTGGTCAGCTCGATGGCCTCGGCCAGAGGGTCGCCGTTGGAGCCCGAAATGGTGCGGAGAGGGGTGGCCATCAGTGCGCGTCCTTGTCGTTGGTGAGGCCGAAGCTGGACCAGGCCGAGGTTCCGGGCTGGAGGCTGTGGTCTTCGGAAGCCCGGGTCGGTTCGGCGACTTCGCGGCCCAGGTGGTGGTCGAGGATGGACAGCAGGTCGTTCTCGGCGAACCGTCCGGCGATCGCGGCGGTTCCCAGTGCCCGGTCGATTTCGGCTGGGGTGTGGAGTTTGGCGAGGGCGACGGCCTCGGCCATCTTCGGCCGCATTCGTCGGGCGCCCGCGGCGGCCGCTTCGATCAGCCAGGAGGCGGCACCGGGCCCCAGCTGCAGGAAGGCGGCTTCTTCGGCGGAGGCGGCTTTCGGGGTGCGGTCGCCGTCCTTGTTCTCGCGGGGCGGGTAGTGCTCGTCCTTGATCGAGGGGTTGCCTGGGGTGGACCGCTGGTGGCGGGCGGCCTCGACGGCGCCGTCGGCGTTGACCGCGGTGACGACGAGCTCGTCGCCGTGGAAACGGGCCCAGACCGTCCTTCCGACGAGGTGGTGCGGGACGGAATACCGCACCGATTCCGCGGAGATCGTGGCGTCGGATGCGACTTTGCGGGTCGTGCCGAACGCCGCGGTGAACGGTTCGTTCGGCAGCGGGTGCAGTCGCTGCTGTTCCTCGGCCAGGGCCTCGGCGGGCCGGCGTCTGATCGCCCGGTGGACCTTGTTGTTCACCTCGTCGGTGAACTGGCGGCAGGCTTCCTCCAGTTCGGTGAAGTCCTGGTAGGCGGGGCGGAGGTTGACGTCCTTGGGCACCAGGTCCCGCTTGGCGATTCTCACGGTCGCTTCGGAGCCGCCCTTGGACTGCGGATCGGCCGGGACACAGGTGCGGATCGTGAGTCCGTAGTGGTGGCCGACCTCGACAATCTGCGGATTGCGTATGGGTATTCGTGCGATGTGGTCGGACGTCACCGTCCGCTCGTTGTCTGTGAGGGCATAGGTGGGGACACCGCCGATCTTCCTGAGTGTGCTGTCCAGGCAGCCGGCGATGGTTGGCAGTGTCTTGTCCAGGACCGGGATCACCACCCGGAATCTGGACCAGGCCAGCCAAGCGCACCACAGCCAGGTCTTGCGGCCGCCTATCTTCGGCCCATCACCCCAGTCCCATTGGACCCACAAGCCCGGTTCGGGAATCCAAGGCCGAAAGACACGGCGGTGACCAGCCCGATAGGACTCCTTCGCCGCAGCGACCGCCCGCCGGGTGGTGCGGTCCGTGCCCGCGAAGCCCATCGCCCGGATCTTGTCGTGGACCGCGTCGGCCCCGATCCGGCCGCCGGACCGCTCGATCAGCTCCTCGATCTTCGGCATGAACCCGTCGATCATCTTCGGCCGCTGCTGACGCCGGGTCGGGTCGTTCCCCTTGCCGCGAAGCTCGACATACCGCTTCACGGTGTGGTGGTCGACACCGGCCAGCTCGGCCGCCGCACGGTAACTCCCCGTGAGGTCGAACGCTTCCAAAATCTCCATGATCTCCTCTTTTGTCTTCACGCCGGCCAAGGAAACAGGCCGGCGGATCAACACGCCGGGGAGACCACGTGTCCGTCAGCGGGGAGGAATCGTGTCCGCCAGTGGGGAGCCGAATCGTCCACCTATGGGGAGCTTTGCACGTCCGCCGTCACTGGTGTGCTTCCTGCGTGACTCCATCGAACAGTCCACCCGCTGGGCGGTGTTCGAACCTAACGACCAACACCTGTGGGCCGCTCTGAGGCAGGCGGTCACCGCATTCCTCACGGATCAGTGGCGCCACGGAGCCCTCATGGGCACCACTCCCGATCAGGCGTTCTACGTCCAATGTGACTCCAGTACCAACCCGGAGGAGCGGGTCAACGAGGGTACGGTGACCTGCCGGATCGGCATCGCACCGATCCGCCCCGCCGAGTTCATTCCCTTCACCGTGACGCAAACAGCGGGACAGGCTTCGGCCGGGGAATGACACGGGTTTACCTTCGCCGGCGACGCTGGGCCTGCGCCGGGTTGGCGACGACGGCCAGGACGACGTGTTGCATCGGTCGAACCGGGCGCGACGATCCCGCTCACAGACGAGCCTTGCGGTCTGAAATGAGACCTGAGTCCCGGCGCGACCGGCGGTGAGCCATAGGCGAGACTGGGCGGGCCCGGCGGCCGGGTCCTGCGTCCGGCCGATGCTGCCGCCGCCGGGCACCTCACCCTCACGGTAGAAGACCTGGACGGCGTACGGTGAAGACATGGCCCGCCGGGGCCTGGCAGGGTGATCTGGGCCTCGTGTCCTACGCGACGCGCCGGATGTCCCAGGCGTAGTTCTCCCAGTATCCGGCCAGGCTGATGACCTCCACGGACTTTCCTGGCCTGGGGGCGTCGACCATGCGGTTCCCGCCGGCGTAGATGCCGACGTGTCCCCACCCGTCCTTGTTGAAGACGATGAGGTCGCCGGGCTGCATCTCACTGCGGGCGACGGGGGTCCCGACGTGGCGCTGTTCCTGAGAGGTGCGCGGCAGGACGACCCTGTGGCCGGTTCCTTGATACACGGCGTATGACGTCAGTCCGGAGCAGTCGAAGCCGCCGCCGGTGGAGCCGTTGATGGTGCCTCCGCCCCACACGTAGGGGGCACCGAGCTGGGTGAGAGCAGCCTTGACGATCGGGTTGGAAGCCCCACCGACATCCCCTCCAAGACCGCTGGGCTGCGCCGATGCATAGCTCTTGGCCTGGGCGAGGACTTTGTTCACGTACCAGTCGGCGTGGTTGTAGGAGTAGATCGCCTTGTAGAGGCCGTCGCTGGTGCCGGTTTTGGCGCCGTTGGCGCACAGCATCCGCGCCGCGGCATACACCGCATCGGCCGGGTCCCAAGGAGTGGGAGGGTTGGCGCCGCCCGGCGGGACCGGGTACGCGTACCCGGTGAACGTGGACGGAAGGAACTGCATCGGCCCAACCGCCCCGGCGTCTGAGCGCATGGTGGGGTGGCGGGCGTGGTCAGTCTCGACCTTGCCGATCGCAGCGAGCACCGACCAGTCCAGCCCGCGGCAGGCGGCCGGGGCCGCCTGCCGGTAGAGGGCCAGCATGTCCGGGGGTATGTCGCCCACCTGCCCACCTCGGGCCGAGAGCTGTGCCCCGGCCGCGCCCTGCTCCTCCTGGTGGCCAGCAGCGCCGTTGGCGACAGCGGCGATGAACAGCACCAACACGCCGATCAGCGCGATCGCTGCTGTAATGAGGCCGACGCCGGTAGCGATGGCGGGCTTCTTCACGGACGCCTCCCGGGCCGTGGGGGCCGGGACGGCGGGGGCTGGCGGCGCGGTGGTGCGGGCGGAGTGACGGGCCGGTTGGCAGCGGCGGCGCGGGTGCGGATGCGGTGCAGGCGCTGCTGCAGACTCGCCTGCTGGCTGGACGCCGGCGGGGTCAGCGGCCGCTGCGGCACCATCTGCGACCGGCGGCTGCGCCTCGGGGCCGCGGTGGGCGCCGAGTTGAGCGGCCGGTTCGGCGCGCGTCGCGCCGCCGGGGAGAGGGGGCCGGTGGTTCGGCGGGCCGAGCGGCCCGAGGGGCGGGAGGGCAGCTGCGGCAGGCCGCGGCGTGCACGGACGCGGTTGCTGATCCAGCGGCCGCCGATGCCGCGCCAGTACTCGTCGGCGAAGTCCCGCACCTGCGGCTCGTAGGTACGGCGCGCGTTGTCCAGGCGGTCCTTGAGCTGGGTGGCCGCGCTGGTGAGCTGGCCGGGGACTGCCTGTGCGGCGGCCGCGACGCGATGGGCGGCTCGCGGCCCGTAGACCGGCAGTCCCACGGTCGACTTCAGCCCGATGCGGCCTACCCGCATGCCGGTTCGGGCTCCGGCCCGCACGGTTCTCTCGGCGCCCCGCGCGAGACTCCCGGCACCCTTGGCCAGGCGCCCGGTGAGCGCGCGGGCACTGCCGGCCCGGCCCAGGCCGCCGCCGACCGCCCCGGCGGTGCCGCCGGTGGCGGCCATCAGGCCGAGCATCAGTGCGGCTCCGCCGATCTTGCCCAGGGTGCCGCGTCGGCCGCCACTGGCGCCGAGGTCGGAGGGGGCGGCCGCGCCGCCGAGCTTGGAGGCCCCGATGCGCGCCTTGAGCCGGGCGGCCATCTGGTGCGATTTGCGGACCAGGCGCTTGCGGAAGATCACCGCACCGACACACAGGATGTCGACGGTGACGAAGCGAACGACGATGCCGCCGGGAATGTCGCGCGGGGCAGCGGAGACCACGGCGGTGACCGCGACGACGAACACCCCGAGCCCCACCACGAGTCCGACGAGCAGCGCCAGGCCCCGGGCGATCGCGGCACCCCGCGACCACAGCCATGCCCGTCCGGGCCCCGGCAGGGTGCCGGCGATCAGCGCGCAGCGCAGCAGCATCGCCTCGGCGGCGAGCCATGCCTGGGCGGCCAGGTAGCTGCCGGCGAGCCCGATGATCAGCACGCAGACCAGCACGGCGGCCAGAAGCATGAAGAAGGCTCCCGCGAGCTTGTCCACGGACGCCTTCTTGGCCTCCTTGGCGTCGCCGGTGACACAGAGCTTCTCGAACTTCTCGTCGGGCTTGGTACCGAAGGTGTCCACGCCCCACTGCGCCGCCTTGCCCTTGACGAAGTCCTCGATCTTGCCGCCGGGCCCGGGCAGGAGGATGTCCCCGGCGCCCGGCATGTCCCTGATGGTCTTGGTCTGCTCGGCGACCTGCTGGTTGACGAAGGCCGTCTCGATCCGGGAGGACGTGAAACGCGACGCGCACTTGTCCTTGGTGTCGTCGGTGAACGTCTGACCGTAGGTGAGCACCTGGGAGGGCTGCACCACGAACGCGTTGACGAGTTCGTCGGTGATCGGTGTCGTGATGCCGGCAACTGTGTCGGTCGCCGAACGTCCGGTGGGGTCCTTGTCGCCCATGACGATGGCGGCCACGGCCACTCCCAAGTCGCGTGCCTTGCCCACCGCGCCGTCGGGGCCGAGCAGCGTCTGGGGCGGCGAGGCGAGGCTGGTGACGGCGAGCGCGGAGATCAGCAGGGACGCCGTGAGCTCACCCCAGCCGCGGGAGCGGTCACCGAAGAAGAAGTGCCACGCGGCGACGGTGCCACTGAAGGCGAGGAACAGGCCGGGCAGGCCGAGCTGGAGCAGAACGCTGTTGTAGAGGGAGTCCGATACCGCGAGGGCCGGCTTGAGGAGCAGCGAGGCCAGCTTGAAGCCGAGGGCCCACAGGAGCAGCCAACAGGCAAAGGCGACCAGCCACTTGGTGCACATGAACAGCAGGCTGGTCAGCCACTCTTCGACTTTCAGGTCCCAGTCGGACCACTCGCCGCTCTCGGAGTCCACCTTGAACGCGGAGACCGGGATGCCGTGCTCATCGGTGACATGGAAGGAGTCGAGCAAGTCGTCCTTGCCGATGCCCATCCGGTGCAGCTTCTGGCGCAGACTCTCCTTCTGCTCCCGCAGCGCCTTCCGCGACGCTGCCTTACCCTCAGCCGTCTGCGAGTACCGCAGTCCGCCGGCCGACGGCGCACCCGAACCGTTCGATGTGCCCGGCGCCGGCGTCTTACCGGAATCCGCGGAGTTGGACGGGGTGGGCTGCTGCGCACTGGCCGACGCGGACGGGGCGGGGGAGGGGGCGGCGGCCGCGTGCGCGGCCACGGCCGTGGTGAGAACGGCCGCGGCGCACAGCGCCAGCAGCAGCTGCCAGGCTCCCCGCCGCCCTATCCATGCCGTGTGCCCGGCCAGGCGCAGCCACTTCATGCCGACATCGCCGGGTCGGAGTGAATATTGGCCTCTGCCTCGGGGTCGGCGGGGATGACGACCTGCATCCCGCCGATCCGCCCGTACAGATCCCGGTGCAGGCACTCGCCGGCACGCTGCGCGCGGAGCTCGTCGTCCACGTCGATGGGGGACAGGCCAGTGGTGACCAGCTCCACCAGGTCCTCGTCGGTCGGGTCGAGGTCGAGGAAGGCCAGGCCGCGCTTGGCGAGGGTGACATCGGTCTGCCGGAAGAGGAACTTGCGGGGGAAGAGTCCGCGGATGACCTGCCCGGTGGCTGATGCCTCCGGGCCGATGTCCTCGCCGTCGTGCGACCCGGCCAGGACCCCGGCCTTGTGCTTGCGGCCGTCGCGGACGAGCTCCAGGAGCAGGGCCATGCCCTCGGGGGAGGAGGTCAGCCACCAGCACTCGTCCCACACCGCCACGCAGAACTCATGGGGGTTGGCGAAGCAGATTTCCCGGCACAGCGCCGCGATGAGATACAGCGCCGCCCGGCCGAAAGTCTTCTCGTACTCCAGCGTCGACAGCCGGTCAGCACTGAGTTCGTTTTCCTTGGGCAGGGCCAGGTTGGCGGTGGCGAAGACGATCGCGTCCGCCTTCGAGGAATCCACCACCGGCAGCGTGGGGTCGAAGATGGTGCGGGCCAGGTCCTTGCGGGCCACCGCGGCCAGCTTGCGCGCCACGGCGTTCGAGGTCGCATCGCGCTTGCCGCGTGCCTGCAGTTCGCCCACCAGCGCTGCCATGGACGGCACCGGCCCGGCCAGGGTTGCCTCGATCGCCTCCGACAGCGCGATGCCCTGGTCGCTCATGGGGCCGATGCCCAGCAGCAGCGTCAGGAACGACTCCGTACGGCGCTGCGCCTGGCCGGCGTCGCGGATGGTGCGCAGCGGGTCGAGGGAGACCTGGGCCTGGTCATCGATGGTGATGACCTGGGTGGTGCCAGGGCACGCCTTGGCGAACCGCAGCCACTCCTGCTGCGGGGTGCGGTCGACGATGACCGCCCGGCCTCGGCTTCCCGGCTGCCCCGTCTTTCGGCCGGCGGCGAGGATGTCGTACACGGCGGATTTCATCGCGACGCTCTTGCCGCCGCCGAGCTCACCGACGAACGCGGCAGACGCGGAGGCGGACTTCTGCGGGCCCAGGGACCAGTCGGTGAGCACGGGCCGGGTGCCGCCGCCGGCCAACTGCAGCCCGTACAGCGGCCCCTTGGCATCCCCCAGCGCCGATCCGGCGAAGGCGCCGGCCATCGCGAAGTCCCTCGCAAGCAGCACCTGGGCGTAGGACAGCATCACCTTCGGCGTGCGGGCGCCCGGCAGCATCCCGTAGAACAGCCGCTCCTGCTCGCCCACGGGGCGGATGAAGGTGTAGTCGTGCTTTCCGAAGTGGGTCTTCAGATCGGCGGCGCGGGCCTCGGCTTCGGCCGGGGTGGTACCCCACACGCACAGCGTGCCCATGGCCTGGACCTCGACCTCCGTTTTCGAGCGGGTCACCGCACTGCGGAAGTCCTCCATGTCTTCGGCGGCCTGATGCACATGCGACGGCACACCGGAGACCTCCCCCTCGTACTCGCCGGGCTGGTTCGCCAGCTCATTGGCCTGCCGACGCGCCCTGGCGTCGGCGACAGCACCCGGGGTGACCTTCAGGCGCATCACCCAGTCCACCGGAAACCCGAAATCGTCCAGGCTTGCGAGGTATTCGCTGCCGGGGAAGACGAACCGCTCGGGCATCTCCGCCAGCGACAGGAACGTCTGGTAGGACTCGCCCCACTCCGTGGAGACTTGCAGCCAGCGCCGCCCGAACCGGCTCTTGCCCGCCTCGTCTTCTTCCCGTCCAGCCTCGGCGGGGTTGCTGCCCTCCGCGAGGATGACCTCGCCCAGAGCTGCAGCTCCGCGGCCGCGGCTCCGTCCGGTGCTCTGCTCCGGTTCGGGCAGCAAAGGCTCCAACACTCCCCGTCGGGCGCTGTGCCCGTAGATCCACAAGATTTCCGCCTCGCTCGCCGGACGCAGCGCGATCGTCGAGGGCCACGTCCCGGCAAGCGCGCGCGCCTGCTTCAGCCGGCGCTCCTCTTCGCGGGCGCTGACCGGCGCGGGCAGCAGGCCCAGCTGCAAGGCCATTTCAGCGCGAGCCGCATCGAACGCCATGCCGGCCGCATGCTTCTTGCTGCCGGCGGGCAGCGGGACCGCCAACCAGTCCGCGCGGCTGGTGAGCTCCATGCGCTCCAACTGGTCCCACACCCGCGTCGCCAGCTGCGCGTAGCGCTCGGACGCGGCCAGGTCGACGCCGTCGGTCATCTTGCGCACCACCGCGGCCGGGTCGACCTGCGGACACAACGACAGCAGCATCGCCTCGCCCTGCAGCTGCTTGACCAGAGATTCCAGGGCGCGCAGCCGGCGTTCCTTGACGGTGCGAGAGGACTGCGCGTGACCGCTGCCCTCCACCCGCCACAGGGCCCAGCACGTGCCGTGCTTGGTCCAGATGACGTTGCCGGCTACGTGCCGGACCGGGATCCGCATTACTGCCCCCGCTCGTTCGAGTTCGTGGTGGCGGCCGGGTCGGCGGCGCGGGCGGCGAGCAGTGCGCCCACGCCCGACGCCACGCGCACGACGGGTGCGTCGGCATCCGGCCGGCCGGATGCCGACGCGATCTTCGGGGCACCGGTTGCGGGAACAGTGCGTACCGGCTTGGTGAGAGTGGGGACGGCCTGCGGCCGAGCGTTCGCGCTGCCCGTCCCGTTCGCCGGCTGCCATGTCAGCGTGCACAGCCCCACCGCGGCACCGCGCCGGGGACGCCGCACAGGGCGTTCGCCCAACCGACCGGAGCTTCCGCTCACGGCCAGCCCGAGTGCACTGGCGGCGACAGAGAGGGGGTTGCGGCCATCGATGTGGATCCGCCCGACGACGAGCGCCAGGGCGTAGGGCACACCGAGCAGCGGCAGGAGGTCCAGCACGCCGTGATGGGCCCACATCCCCCGGGTCACCAGCAGCGCCGCGATCGCGGCCAGGGCGACGAAGATCTGCGGCCAGGTGTAGGGCCCGCCCCAGATCCGGCCGCCACCGGGCCAGTTGCCGACCACGTTCTGGTGCCGACGTGCCTTGGTGTAGCAGCGGCCGATCAGCGGCTCGGGCCGCACAGCGGGGGTGCTCATCGCCGGCCGCCGTCGAGCGGGTCGATGCGGTCGACGATGCGGACCGCGGCCGGGGCCGCGTGGCCGGAGGGGTTCTTGATGTCCTCGCCGACCTTGTCCCGCAGCGCGGTCATGTTGACGACGATCGCCATGACCACCGCCCCGCCGATCGCGGCCACTGCGGCTTTCATCACGCTCTTGGTCTGGCCCCACACCAGGGCGATCGAGACGACATACATCAGCCCCAGCACGCCCACGAGGAAAAAGTTCTTGAGCTGGGTGACGAGGCTGTTGGCGTCGGAAATAGCCCCGGCCATCTGCATGAGCCCGTTCATGAGCCCTGACCTTTCTGAGGAAGTGAAGAGTTGTCGGACGTCGCCAGGGCGGGCGCGGCTTCCAGCGCGGCGATCTCCCACCGCCCGCCGCGGGCGCGCAGCTCGATCGCATACGTCATCGGCCGCCCGGTCGCGCGCGGACTATCGCCCTCGATGTCGACCAGGAGGTGCCGCTCAACGCCGTCCGGCGGGACCTGGGGGGCGGCGCCCTCGGCCGGGCCGGGTCCGTGTTCGGCGATCTGCGTGAGCGTCACCGCCGTGTACGGCGCCGGCCGCACGGGGCGCAGCGTGGTGCCGGGGGAGAGGTAGCGCTCGACATCGCCCTGCCCTGTCAGATACGCGGCGAGGAAACCGCGGATCGTCTGCACCGCCGGGTCGGAGGCCAAGGGCGTGTGCCTCGACCCGTACGACAACTCCCGGGCCTTGGCCGCCTCTGCGGTCGGGGCTGCCACCTCGGCGGGCAGCGCGGCCGCCACCCACCCGGTCGCCGTGCCCTTCGTGCCGGCTGTGGAGCGGACCGGTACCTGGAAGTAGTGGAGTTGGCCCTGGCTCGCGTCG
This sequence comes from Streptomyces sp. S186, assembly GCF_051603415.1. NCBI lineage: Bacteria > Bacillati > Actinomycetota > Actinomycetes > Kitasatosporales > Streptomycetaceae > Streptomyces > Streptomyces sp. S186. The sequence goes on from NZ_CP193933.1 coordinate 97,420, forward strand.
TCCTTCGACGACCCGGTGATCCGCGCGGCTACGGTCACCGACCAGTAGCCGGCCGTGACCTGCCGCACCTGTACCGCGGATGCCGACTCCGCGCGCTCCGCCCCGCCCTGAGACGGCCAGGTCATGGACTGGGCAGCGGGGTAGAACGCCGCGAGCTCCTGCACGGCCGCATCCCCCTGCCCGGCCTTCACATAGGCCGCGACGTACAGCTCGGCGAAGCCAGCCGGTGCCACCGCATCGGCCGACGCCGGCTCTACGCGCGGCGCCTCTGCTTGCGTGGGCGCGGCTGCCGGCTGGGTGGTGGAGGCCAGCGCCCAGCCGCCGAGCAGTGGACCGGTCAGCAGCAGGCCCCAGGCGCTCCACCGCACTACGGCCGTCCAGTTCGCCAGGGCGCCCGTCGACATCGACGTGGTGGCCCAACCGGTGTCCGGCTGGGCGGATTCCTCCACCGGAGGAGCCTGTTCTTCCTTGCGGCGCCACTTCATGACCGCGGCCCCTTCCGGAGCAGATGTCCCCAGGTAGCCGTCGGGTCCAGAACCCAGATGCGCCGACCGTCGCGGCGAGCGGCCGCCAGCTGGTTCCTGACCGCTGCCTTCAGGACTTGGCTCGTTCCGTAGCCCGCAGGGCCGAACGTCGTCGCCTTCACGCCGTCACCTCGCCCTGCACGGTCTTGGACCGGGTCAGCTCGGCGATCCGCTCGCGCAGCCGCGCCGGCGGAAGCGCCAGCACCTCCCGCACCAGCACCTGCGCCTCATCGGCGTCCCGCTCCACGTACGAGTGCAGCTGCGCATGGGTGTCGGCCGAGAACGGCTCCGTCACCAACGCGACCGCCAACTGCGTTGCCCGCCGGCGAATCGCCACCAGCCGCAACTCCTCCGCCTTCAGCTCCACCGCTTCTCCCTCATGTCCCAGCCCCTCGCTCACGCCGGCTCCCTCCGCTGTGTCGGTGCGCGGAATCCCCCCGCACACACAGAGAAGGGAGCGAGATCGGCCCTGATGTGACACCGGCGCCCGAAAAACTTCCGACGGCTTCCTCACGCCGCCTCGGCCCACTGCGGCGCCGCCTGCCGCAGCCGCGACACCGCCCGGCTACGCCGTCGACGCAGCGCCACCGGGCTCACCCCCCACGCCGACGCCGCCGCGGCATCCTGCACCGCGCCCTCGCGGTAGTGGTCGCAGATCCCGGACGCCGCCTCCGTGGTGAGCACCTCGCGCTCCAGCGCCCACACCAAGAGCGCGACCATCTCTCCGCGAGCCCCCTCCAGCTCCTCCACCGCACTGGCTGCTGCCCGAAGGCCGGCCTCCTCGGCGGCCCGTGCCAACAGCACCGGTTCGACAGCGTCCGCAGGCTCAACACCACCCGGAAGAGCTGCCACCCACGCTTCATCCAGATGCTCAGAGGGCGCCAGCTCCCGCTTGAGCTCACGCGAAACCCGGTGCCACAACTCCATGCGCAGACCCGTCGCGACCCTCCGGAGCCGCCGCGCAATCGGGTAGGTGCGCACTACCTCCCACAGGGAGGCGATCACCACCTGCGCCACGTCCTCGCTGCTCTCGCCGCTGCGCACGCAGTCGCGCAGCATGCGGCAGGCGAGCGGGAGCATTGCCTGGACCAGTACGCGGGCAGCCAGTTCAGCATCCCGCCCGTCGCCGGCACTCACCCGGCGCAGCAGGACACCCATCCAGGCGTCGCTGAACTCCGGTTCGTCCCGCTCAGAGCGTTTCCGCAGAAGAGTGCACAACTCACCCAGCTCGGCGGGGGCCTGGTCCTCATCAAGCACACCGGCATCGAGCATCCAAGACCGCACCCGATCTGCGTTGCCGCGGTCAGCGCACAGCCACTCCCACTCGGCATTCAGACGTGTGACCAACGTCGGCTGTACGGCATCCACGGCAGGCTCCTTCCGGATCGACTGCCGTGAACTGTGCTCAGCACCCCTTACCAAACTGCTTGCCCCAAAACGACAAAGGAGCAGGTCAATTGGGGTATCCAGCGGGGTAACCAGTGAGGTATCCGCACCGCCGGTCTCGGGTATCCGCCTGCGGGGCCTTCCGGGGGTAGACCGTGCTGCCGTCGACGCGGAGGCTGGTTGTGTGGCATCCGCTGCGCTCGGCCAGTGCCGCGTCCGGCCAGCCTTGTCAGGCGTTGTCTCCCCGCCGCTGGTACGCCCGTGCACCTCGCTCTCGGCACCGTGGCTGATGTTCCAGAGGCCGGCAGGGAGCCTCATGGCCGGTGGCCGATGCATCGGCCATGCCCGATCTGGTGTCGTGACCGATGCCGGCCAATCGGCCACGCTGGCCAGCAGGAGCAGCGCACGCTTACTCCAGCCGCAAACTGGCCGCCAGGGTAGGTCTGGAGCGCCGCAGGCGTGGCCCCGCCACCGAAGGCGCCGCCACTCACCTCGTTGTCCGCCGACCTCACCACCGAAACCGACCACCCGAGAGGACCCAACACCTGATGTCCATATGGGCTTCGATCATTGCCGTGCTCGGTACCCTCGCCGGTGCCCTGACCGCCGGACTCCTCCAGCACCGTTCGGCACGTACCGCACGCGCCGAGGAGCGCGCCGAGGGCCACCGCCAGAACCAGCTCGGCGCCGTCACCGACTTCGCGGCCGCCCTGGACGCGCACCGCTCGGCGATGTTCCACCGGGAGCGTCTGGCCCTGACCGAGGCAGGCACCGAGCACCAGCTGGAGGCCCAGACGAGATCCCACGACACCCGGGCGGCAATCACCGCGCCCCACATCCGCCTTCAGATCCTGGTCCCCGAGCTGGCCGGCCCCGCCCAGCAGGCCGCAGATGCCACGTACGCGCTGCGCAAGGCCGTCGACCGGACCGAGCTGGACGCCCGGCGGCATACGGCCAAGGAAGCATCCGTCGCCTTCATCGCCGCCGCCGCCACGTTGCTGAGCCCCAACGACCGCTGACTGAGGGCGACCACTGCTGGCGTCCTGGCCGTCCGGTCGTGCCGGTCCCACACGCCCTACAACACTCGTAGTGGTATGTGTCATGAACCATCCCGCTCATGGCGACGACACCGAAGCGACAGCCGAACCCTCAGGCGTTGATCGAAGAGGACCTGAAAGACGGCACCGTGAAGGCGTTCCTGAAGGCCCAGGAGAAGGTCAAGGCGGCCGGGCGGGCGCTGAGGGAGGCCGAGGCGGAGCGGGATGCCGCGGCTCTCGCCACTAAGGAAGCCGATGTCGCGCGAGGGCTTCCGCAGCGTCTGGCCGACCTGTACGGCATCACGCGGCACGCGATTGAGGACATGCGTCGTCGCGGCGCGTCCACGACGTAGCAGCATCTCGAAACAACGTCAGACCCCCGGAGGCTGCCCCGGGGGTCTTCTTGTTGCGCGGGTGCCCTCATTGCCTCCGGTCGTGCAGTCGCTGGTCGTTTTCGAGGCTGCGACGGAGCCCCTCAAATCTCCTGCGGGTGACGTCCTGTCACTTCATCGCGGAGTCGTCCTGGACCGGTACCACCGTAGGTACCACCGTGGATACCACGGTGCGTTCCGCCCTACGTTCCACCGTGCGTACCACCCTGCGTACCAGGTCGGTTTGGAATGCGGGCGTATTTATGCAGGTCAGGGCGTAGGGGTATGCGGTCCCCGCTGCTGACACCTCTTCCTCAGGAGGAGGAAGAGGCAGTTTCTCTCCGTTAGGGACCCGCCGGGCGGTGCGTAGCTCGGTGGGTACTACGTCAGCTCCCGGTATTCCACGGCTTGGTGCCTGCTGCCCTGTAGCTCCTGGCGCCGGCGTCCCGGCCAGTCGGCCGCCTTCGAGACCCTGGAAGTGCCAGCCGGTGCCCGCGCCGGGGGTGTCCTCGCTTTTCGGTGGTTGTCGGTGGCGGGTGCGAGGCTGGGGGGATGGACGAGCTGATGCGCGGCCGCGTCTACGGCGCGGACCATGATGACCCCGACCCCGGCCCGCAGCCAGGTCACGTCTACCGGGAACTGGTCGGTGGCCCGCTGGACGGTCTCCTGCTTGACGTGACCGGTTGCAGCGAGAGCGAGCTGGAGGAGGGCGAGGCACTGATCACCGAGATCGGTGCGTACGGGCCGGGCGGCCGGGCCCTGTACGCACCACGACCGGCGGACGCGCATCGCTGGGACTGGGGCGGCGACGTCCCCTGACCGGGCTCGCACGGCGGGCGCAGGGCATCTGGGACCGGCAGGGTGGGGGTATGCCCAAGCCCCGGCCCCGCATCGTGGTGCATCCGCCGGCCCCGACCGGCGGCCGCCGTGTATCTGTCGATGCCGAGCGCCTGGGCGTCGCCTTCGACGTGGCCGATTTGCGGGAGTTCCTGCGCCGAGCCGGCCTGGACCCGGAGGACGTCCGACTCGACGACCCTGCGATCGAATGGCGCGGCGGCGGCCCCGATGTGTGGAACATCGCGACGGAATGACGGCGGAGAGCCCGGCGCAGTCGGCGGTGCCCGTCGGCACCCAGCCCGCCGATGGTGATCAAAACCGAAAGCGGCCGCCCAGGGCACCGTCCCCAAAGCACAGCCGGGTTCCACCGTGCCGTGTGACACTGCGCTGATGATCGAGATCGAGACCCCGCGCCTGATCCTGCGCCGCTTCCGCATCCAGGACGCGGCCGCCATGGCGGAATACCGCAATGCCCCGCACATAGCCCGCTACCAGGCATGGCCCTCGCCCCTCACCCCCGAAGCCGCCATCGAGCAGGCCCGTGTCCACAGCGAACAGGATCCCGAGCGGCCCGGCTGGTTCCAGTACGCGCTTGAACTCAAAGCCGACCGGAGTCTGGCGGGCGACCTTGGCGTGGACCTCCACGTCAACCGTCGGCAGGCCGAGATCGGCTAGACCCTCGCCCCTGCTCTGCATGGCCAGGGATATGCCACCGGAGCGGTCTGCGCCGTGGTCGGCCACCTCTTCCGCCGGGGACTGCACCGGGTCTCCGCCGAAGTCGACGCTCGTAACACCCCCTCGGCTCGCCTGCTGGAACGCGTCGGCTTCGAACTCGAAGGTCGGCGCCCCGGGTTCACCTTGAACATCAACACCGGCGAATGGGCCGACACCCTCCTCTACGGCCTGCTGGCCAGCCGCTGGAAGAAGCTGACAGCTGACCAACAGGCCGTAGAGGCCACCGGGCTCCAGCACCGGTAGACGGCCTCAGACGCCTGGCGTCGGCTTCTTCCGGGCCTCCTCCAGCAGGCTTCGGCAGGTCAAGCACAGCGGATTCCCGCCGGCGCCGTACCTCTGGCAGGGCTGGTGGCACCGCGCGCACCTTCCGACGTCCTTGGGTGCACAGTTCAGTGGCACAGGGCTCGGTGCGTTCGATGTGGGTGTGGTCATTGCGAAACCTTTCTCTCAACCTCATGACAATCCGGCAGGGCGCGGCGGCATTCCTCAGTCCACCTGGAGCTCACGATCGGGCTGGCACAGCACGCACGGCTGGACCCCGACGGCAAGTGCCTCGATCGCGTCCCGGCGGGAGATCCGCCGCATCCTGGCGCTGCGCACGGTGCACTGGCCGTGGTGCACGGCGATCGGCCGCGGATCCGCTCCGATACTCATCTGCAGCGTCCACTCCGGCGGTACCGCGGGCCGCGCCGAGGCCCGTCGGGTGGCCTCCCACTGCTCCACCTCGACAATCCGCCGGTGCACGCGCTCCAGCTGCAGCTGGAGGTATGTGGCGATTGCGTGCAGCCGCGGGAGGTCGGGAGGCAGCGGAGGAGTGTCGATCACGAGTTCGATTCTAGGGCTCCGGGGGACTTCGGAGTTCCGCCGAACCCTGTGTGACTGAGCGCTCCAGTTGGCCCCTGAGTGTTTGAGTTGGCCCGGCTGAGCGTCGCGGTTGGCCCCTGCCGTTAGGGCTTGGGTGCATCGCCCCAGCTCAGGGCATGTTCCAAGGCGGCTCGGTGCTGGGTGGTCCACCGATACTCGACCTGAATCTCGCCTACCACTCCGGCGTCGCGCAGGCGGACCATCGCGGGCTCGCCCATGTCCGCCGCGTCTGCGATGCCGCGCCAGCACCGGTCCTGCCACCACAGCACGGACGCCACCAGCTCATCACGGCTGGTGAGTCCGTAGGCGTCGGCGATCAGCCGCATCCGCCGACCGACGCCAGCAACATCGGCGTCGGGGCCGAGATGCACGTACTGCCAGCAGACGTGCGCAACGTCGTGGATGCGATCACCGGGGGCGGCAAGGTCCCAGTCGATGAACCCCACCGGCCGGAGGCCGTCAGCCGTCGGCCGATAGACGGTGTTCTTGGGTGCCAGGTCGTTGTGACACACGACCTCCGCTGTCCCAGCCAGCTCTGTACCCGCGGTCAGGTCGTGGAACTGCCGCACCAGCCGGGCTACCGCGGCCAGGCTCTCGTCCGCGTACACGTCTGCCGGCTGCTCCGCCTCCCAGGCCACATGTCCCTGTACGTAGCCGAGCACCTCCCGGCCTTGGCCATCCAGGCCGAGATGGCGCGGCGCCCCACTCCAGCCGCGTGCCTCGAACAGCTTCAGCAGCGCGGCGATGAAGTCCGCCCGCTCTGGCGGAGGGCGCCGCACCGTGTCCCCGACGCGGACGACGCGATTGATGAGTCCTCCCGGCAACGGAACCTCAGTCATCCGCCCAGACTGCCAGAGTCAGACTTGGCGGCTCTCACGAACAGCGCTCCTGGACGTCGAGGCCAACTGTGATGCTCACCGGGCCAACAAAGGTGCTCAGGGGCCAACTGGAGCGCTCAGTTGATCTGACCACCACCGCGCGGTCCTGGAATCCGCGGGACTGGCGAGGCCACCAGCGGGGCCCCGGCCGAGCTGCGAGACGAAGCTCGCAGCCGTGCTTCGGCACCACTTCCGCGCTATCCCGTCCGGTGGCAGGCTGGAGGAGCGGGAGGAGGCCGGCATGCGTGTCCCGGATATCCGGATCGGCGAGACCTACCAGGTGAAGGTCCCCCAGCGGATTCCGCCCGCCCTACGCCGCGTCCCGCACACCCCAGCGGAGCTCATCGCCCAGATGCGGCTGTATCGGCATGCAGGCAACCGGTTCGAGCTCACCGTCACCGACCTGCGCGCCGAGAACGCCACCGTCGACGGCTACGAGACCGCCACGACCAACCGCACCACTGTGCCGCTCACCTCCGAGCAAGCCGAGCGTCTCGGCCTCCCCGCCGGCCCCACCTACAAGATCGACGGTTTCGTCACTGACACCGGCGGCAACGACGCCTCGTTCACCGTCACCGTCGCCTACACCGGCCTACCCGTCACCTGGCTGCGCCCCCTCGCCGAGCCGGTCCCCATCGCCCCCAGTACCGCCCGCTTCTACCGCGCACGGATCCGGGAGAAGGCCGCCGGCCTGTCCGCCGACGAGGTCGACCGCGCCGCCGATGAAGCGCAGGAACACCAGCGCGACATGGCCGGTCAGGCACTCGACAGCTACCGCGCCGAGCAATGGCTGCGCACGGCAGAAGTGGAACACCAGGAATGGCGCCGGATCTCGTCACTCATGACGGAAACGGGCATGGGTGCCTACGACTCCAGCAAGGACCCGGAAGGCGCCGAAACGGATCCCTGAATCCGATCCCGCCGACCGCCCACATCGTCACCCCGAGTTCCCAGACGCTGCGGACCGGACGCTGGCAGACGGCCGCTGCCGTCGCTTGCTTGTGAGGTACACCTCGCGTGCCACGCACGCCGGATCGTCCCAGGACACCTCGGCCTCAGGGCTCGTGAGGCGATCGGTCATGCGGCAAGCGCGTGCATCCGTTGCACAGTGGATCGTCGCTGACGTGACCATTGCAGCGCAGGCCCCTGTCGCCGGTCATCGTGGGGACGTAATCTGTCCGACCATGACTGATGATCAGCACAATTCCGCTGGCCTGCAGGGCTTTCTAGCTCGTTTCATTACCCGGTGGCGTCACAACGGCTCGACAACGCGCAGGCTGTCGTTGGAGCAGGCCGCCGACGATCTGGAAGGCCGATAGGCACCTGCCCGAGAAGCGGCCCTGAGTGTGTCGAGGGCACCTTCGGCGATCGGGGAGGCGGCACCCAGCCAGCCGCGCGCATGGACCGAGTCGGAGCGCCTTGTGCCATCAGTGTCAGAACTGGTCGGCGCGCATCGGGACGAGTTCGGCGACCTCGAACGTCGCCCCGTACGTCGACCGCGAAGTCCTCGCCGGACAGTTCGCCCGCGAGGAAGAGTAACGACGCGCTCTGGTCGACTTCGTGCGGGGCTGGGATGCAGCGGGCGGAATGCTGCAGCTCTAGGCTGCCGCCGATGGTGCGGACGCCGGGCCCGGGTGACTGGGTTCGGGCCCGGCTGTATGGATACCGACGGTTCAACGATCCGATCGTTTGGAGGTCACACCACAGCAGACTTGGGCTCTTCGAGACAGATCGCTGGTTCCAGCTGGGAGGAGTTCAACCTCCGTGCGGAGATCATTGATGACGCCCTCGCGGCCTTGATGAGTGCCATTGGCCGGCTCGCGGTCCAGCTGCGGGATCGGATCCTGGACCAAGTCGTGGCGTCGAATCCGCCACCGGAGACTTCGTCCAGCGACTGCTCGGAGTAGGACGGGCTGCGCAAGGATGGGGGCATGATTCAGCTCGCTGGCCTCACCGCCGGCGAGGGTGGGGAGCGCGCTGCGCAACTCGCCGTCACCGAGGCCCGCCTGTTGCCTGGGGGGCTATGAGGTCGCGGGAGGAAGGGTACCGAGGAACTTTCCGAGGTGTTTCCGGACTTCTGCTGGGCTGGTCGACGGTGTGTGCGCGCTCGCACGGGGGCGCAGGGGAAGGAGGGCTGTCAGCAACGGGCCTCCGAGGGTGTCGGGGGTAAGGGTGTGGCCGCCAATGTGGTCGCTAAGGCCTTCGAGGGCTGCGAGGATGGGCAGTTGGCCGGGCGTGGCGGCCTCGCGCTGCTCCACGAGATTCCGGAAGGTGTGAGGTGTGGTGGGACTTGGGGCGTCGTAGGGCATCCCCGGTTCGAAGGACTCGATACGCCGGCTGTCCGCCCAGTGTTCAAAGGTGTGTGTGGCGTCCTCAGCGAAGTTGACTGCGAGGGTTTCGGTGTCCGCGGAGAGCTCGGTGAGGGTGTCGGGCATGAGGCCTTGGACGCCGTAGGTTTCGAAGCAGAACGCCCAGTTGCCCAGCCTGCCTGCGCGCAGGAGTGAATGGTTTCGCCCCGTGGGGATCGCCGCGTGAGCGGTCTGCCCGTCCATAGTGCGCGTGGTCTGAGGGTCGGCTCCGTAGCGTTCGAGTACGGCGCTGGGTGCGAGTTGGTGGGTGAAGGTCAGGCAGAACGCCAGGGAGCCGCTGGCGAGTACCCAGCCCCAGGAATCCGGGGTGTCGGTCATTCTCTCTCCATGGTGCGGGCCGCGCCCCGGGTCTGGACTGGCGGGGCGCGGCGTGTTGATCGGCGGTGTCAGGCTGTGATGGTCACCGTGAACTTTTCATCGTTCAGTACGCGTTCGTCCTGGACGAAGTTGCCGTACCTTCCGCCGGCCGCAGAGTTCTCGTCGTGGGGGACGTGGCCGCGTACGCAGGGCTCGTTGCCGGTCACGGGCCGCTTGTCGTCCGCGTTGAAGGTCTTCCACTCGCCGGTGACGCCGTCGCGGAGCGGGACGATCTCGGCGCACAGCCCCCCGTCGTTGCCGCCCTCCATGGTGCCGGCGAACGGGTACTCGTCACAGCTGTCGTCCTTGACGATGATCTCGTCGTATTTCACGAACGGAACGGAGCTCTTGTAACCGCAGGTGCGCTGACGGTTCTCGTAGGCAGTCCGCCGGTCGTCGTTGCGCCTGAGCGGATTGTCGACTACTCCCCAGTGGTCCTTCAGGTTGGTCTGGGCGTAGAGGTAGGTCGCGGCTGCGGCGCCGTATTCGTGCAGCGGAAGGTTGAGGTCGGCGCGCAGGTCGGCCTGGCTGTATACGCAGCCGGTGCCCCAGTTGCCCGTGTTGTCGCGCATTTCGGCGTCGCAGCGGATCTGGCGGGGGTTCGACCAGCTCACGTTGGGCTTGGTCGGGACCGTCCCGGCCTGAGTGATGTACATGTTGTACCTGGTCGACACGTGGCTGCGTCGTTGGGCGGCGACAGTGCTCTTGTAGGTGACCGTTCCGGTGGCGCTCTGGCCCAGGCTGAGCGTCTTACTTCCCGCCCAGGGGCGGTCTGCTGTCATCGTGCAGAGGCCATCGCAGGCGGCTTCGAAGGTGATGTTGAGACTCTTGACCTCGCCGGTCACTTCGGCGACCTTGATCGTTTCGGTCTCGTTCCAGGTGCCGCCCCTCGCGTCGAGGGTGGCGCTGTTGTTGACTTTGATCAACGCGGTGCCCAGGACGCCGCCCTTGTCGCCTTCAAGGGTGAAGGTCACGATCTTCCCGTTCAGGCACGAGGTATGGCGGGTGAACTGCCAGGTCCCAGGCTTGGCAGTACAGGTGTCGGCGCTTCGCTTTGCCCGCGCGGCCGGAGCTGCGTCGGCCTTGCTGGCGGCACCGGAAGACTGGACAGGAGTGTCCTGCACGCAGGCCTTGGTTGCGCCGGCAGCACGCTCGCGGGAACCGGGAGCGGTGGGCTCGCAGGTCTTTTCGGAAGTGATGGGGGCCTCGACCAGGGCGGACGGCGGCTGGGGCTGCCGAGCGTCGGGGACAAGGCTGCCGATCAGCTTGCCGTGAGGAGGACTTGTGTCAGCGTGCGCGACCGATGCCCCGGTGAGTGTTGCAGTTGCGGCAGCGGCCAGGGAGGCCGTCGCTGCCAGCAGGCGTCTGGGTATTTTCACAGAGTTGTCCTTCAATACCTGGTGTTCCTCATATATCCGCACATGAGTGCAAACAGAGGTGATGTTATGCACCGTCATCCACCGGATTGAACCGGGGTACGGATTGGGGTTCGTTGAGTGGCCCCGCGTGGCGGGCAGCTCACCAACCGGAACTGTGGACGCCAAAGGGGACTGGCTCAGGCAGCTCGAAGAAGAGCATGAGCGACCCGGTTGCCGGGCCCGGGCTGCCCGCCGTACAGCCGGGTTTCGCCCGGAGTGGTCCCCGACCTCTACGCCGGGCGATACCGTTGCAGGACACGACAGTTCTGCCTTACGGAGCCTGTGATGAGCCAACAGCCGGCCCCCGTCGACACTGCCCGGCAGCAGCTGGAGCCCGCGGCCGCTGACGCGGTCCGCGCGTATGCGGCCAAGACCCGTGCGAATGCTGACCAGTTCGCCGCCGTCCTGGAGGACATCGCCACCAACGGACTGCCCGCGGTGGAGGACTGCACACCCTGGGAGGAACTGCGCGAGGCCCACCTCGCCCGCCTCGCCGCACAGCGCCCGGCCGTCGCCTGATGGCCCCGCAGTCCAGCTCCCGCCGCGCCCGCATCGCCTTCTCCGACGCCGCAGCCAAGCAACTGGAGAACATCACCACCGAGACGGAGATCCACGCTCTCGACCGCGCCCTGGTCGTCCTCTCCGTCGCCCCCGACGCCGGCGAACCTATCCCCGGCGACACCACCGGCCCCCAGCTGCGCCAGTACACCGACGAAGTCGAGTCGGTGAGGGTCTTGTACTTCGTCACCGCGCTGCGCACCGTGGTGGTCGTGGCGTATATCGAGGTCTAGGTGCGCGACGGAACCGAGGTGCCGTCCGACAGCGTGCCGTTCTACTCCGACCTGGCCGACGCCGTGCGGCAGCACCTTGACCACTTGGTGAGCAATGAACGGAGGGACGCCACGAAAGCGCCGGAATGTGCCGACGGTTCCGTGGCGTCCCGTCCCGTGATCCGCGGAGAGCGGGTCGGCGTGAGTCGGTCAGCCGATTCCGACCTTGGACAGTGCGGTGGTCCAGTCGGTGGCGATGGCGCTGCGCGCGGCGTCGAGCTTGACGGTGCCGTTGCACACGGCCACCTTCAGCTTGTTCTCCACGGAGTCCTTGCTGGCCGCCGGCTGCTTGCCGTACCGGGGCTCGGGCCACAGGTTTTTCGGGTCCTTCGGTGCGCCGCCCAGTTCGAGGGGAATGAGGTGGTCTTCCTCGTAGTCGGCGGTGGTGGTGTCGGTGTAGCCGTACTGGCCGATCTGCTTGATCTTGAGGGGGGTGGTGTAGGAGACGGGTGGGCGAACGGTCTTGGTCCAGCCGGGTACGCAGATCGTCGAGCGAATCGTGGACTGAGTGACGTCGGGGTTGTAGGCGCCGGGCTGGCAGGCGGCGTCGGGCAGCGGCAGATGGGACTGGGAGCAGGCGGTGGCTGCGTGGGCGCTGCCAGTGGTGAGGGCGAGCCCGCCGAAGGCGAGCGCGATGGCCGCTACCGCGCAGGACAGTCGTTGTGTCGATCGCATGCGTACTCCATGTGTGGGGGGAGTGCCCGGCAGGGTCCCGGGCACGTCACGCCATGGCAGCAGCCCCGTGGTCTATGCGGGTAGATGCTCGCGGTGAACAACAGGTTTCCATTCCGAATTCTGACCGACCAGTGGCACACTTTTGGCCAACTCGTGCCCAGGGCAAGGGTTTTCGGGCCGTTCTTCGAAGCGAACGCGACAACTTGCACTTCACCCGAGGGCCGGGCGGAGCCGTCGCATCGGACGGATGGCCTGCCGCAGCATCTGGGGCTGGTGGAGTTGAACGCGCGACCGGACTCCCGAGCGTTCCGATGGTGCAGTGCTGCAGTAGGCACTGCAGCACTGCACGGCCGTGATCACGCAACCAAGGGGTCGCCGCCGGGCTGGCGGCCCCACAGGTGCACGGTGTAGCACGCGGCCTCACTCGCCCTGGCGATCGACCAGGCATTCGAGAAGCCCGGAGCCTGAAGATCGCCCACCGTGGCACCCCGCACGGCTCCAGCCCCGGCAAGACGCGGTGGGTGGTGGAGCGCACCTTCGCCTCCACCAGTTCAAACGCCTCCGCATCCACTACGAGATACGCGCCGACCTCCACCAAGGACTCCTCGAACTCGCCTGCTCCATCATCTGCTTGAGACGACTACGCATCGCATTCTGAAGACCGCCGGTACAACGCTGGCCAAGACGTCCGAACGCCTCCGCGGGCTGACGCCAGTGCAGCCGGGGTGGCCGCGAATAAATTCGCGGCCAGTGCCTCCCGGTCCCATACCGGCGTCGGCCACCGTCGTCCCGTGGGGTCCTGCTGCTGCAGATTGGGCGTCAGTTTGCAGCAACTTAGGCGTCACGCCAGGACGGCAAGAGTTCGTTGAGGAGGGCCTCGGTTCGGGGCGGGAGGCTGTGGGCGCCGCCGCTGTGCTCGTGATGGCGGGCGATGAGCGATGCTGCTGTTGATTCGAGCGTGGCCGTATCGCCTGTGGCGTGTGCGGCGCGTAGAAGTTCGTTCCAGAGTCGCTCGTCCGTCGGCGTGATGGTCAAGGCCGTGTTGAGGGCGTTGAGCGCTGGTGTCGGGTTGCCGGCCTCCAGGTGGTGGGCGGACAGCGCCAGCGCGACGTCTGCCACCAGTAGGGGCAGCTGGGCCTCGACGATCTCGTGGGAAAGCCAGGCGTAGCGGCCCTGTGGGCGGTTGGCGAGCAGGGGGCCGCGGGCCAGTGCCAGGGCGTCGTTGAGCAGACGTTCCCGTATGTGTGCGTTGCTTGAGCCTCTGCCCGCGGTGGCCTCGTAGTGGAGGGTGCGGAGCACGTCGAGGTCGGAGACGACGGACGGCGCGAGGGTCAGCCGGCCAGTGATATCGGTGCCGAGCCGCGGGCTTCCGTCGGGGTCGTTGCCCAGCCAGGTTCGCAGGCGTTCGATGAGGGCGTCACGGGCATCCTCGGTTACGCCGCGGGGCCACAGCCCGGAGGCCAGAACGCGCGGGTGCACTCCTTGGCGATGGAGCAGGAGCATGACCAGCGCTTCGTGGAGAAGCGGGCTGTGCTCGGCGTCAGGTGTGTCGAGGCCGGTGATCTCGTAGGTGCCGACCAGCCGTGCGTACACCGCGGGTCGTCCGCTCGGGGTGATGTCGACCATGAACTGTGGGGCGCTGGGGTCCGGGTCGCGGTCGTCGTCGGTTGTGGCGTCGGCGAAGAGCTGGACCACGGCATCGTGCTGGGCCTGGGGCAGGAGCTGTGCTTGCAGTTCCAGGCCGAGGAAGGGGGCCAGGAGGCGTCCGTCGGGGGTGATTTCGATTTTCCAGGCCGTGCCTGGCAGGCTGTTCGCCTCGGTGGCGGCCACGTAGCTGATGCCCAGCCGACCGGAGTCGGCAACGAGCTCGGCGATCTTCGCTGCCTGATCCTCGGTCGGCTGTGCGGCGAGGAGGACCAGGTGGGGCGTCCATTGGGTGTGCTGTGCGGAGCCGGTGCGGCTGGCGAGTACGGATTCGTGGCCCGTCATGGCGAGGGCACCGCGCCGCTTCCGGGTTTCGGCGTCCATGGTTTCGAGAAGGGCTTCGATGTCGTCGAAGTGGCGGACGCGGGTGGGGTCGAGCGTGGTGAGTTCCGTGCCGAAGCCGACGAGGGTGAGTGTCATTCGGTCCGACCAGCCGCTGGTGGCGAGTTCTGCGGCGACCGATGTGAGGACGGCGCTTTGGTCCGCGTGCGTGCCGGTGAGTGAGACGAGTCCGGGGACGGCTTCGAGGTTCAGCAGCACACGCGCGCCGTCGAGGCTGCCGAGGCTGACCAGGCCCGGGTAGGGGGCGGCAGTGCCGGCGTCCGTTTCGTGCGCCGCGATGTCGGCCCGTTGGATGCGCCAGAATGTCTCGTTCTGACCGAACTGCCATGGTGCTGGGGGCTTACCTGCGGGATGGGCGAGCTGGAGGTTGAGCTCGCTGTCGGTGAGCCTGGCAACGTAGAGGGTCGGCAGGGTGCGCGATTCGACGGTCAAGGCGGCCGCCAGTCCCCTCAGGGCATGGTCGAGATCGCGTACGGCCTGCGGGTCGGCCCCGACGAGCAGGGCATCTTGGGTGTCGGCGGCGGCACCCGTCGGCTGGCGAAGCTCCGGGGTGTGGCGGCCCTTGGCGTCCATGGCGGACTGCCACAGGGCTGTGCGGCGTCGGCGGCCGAGCGCCGCGAGCAGGCCGGCGGCGAGTAGCGGGGCATCCACGAGGGCCTTGGGGAGGCCGGAGGACGAGGTGGAGGACGGCGAGTTGGGGCCGGCGTTCTGGCCACCGGCTTGATTCCCGGCCTTGCCCGGGATGGTCAGGCTGATGCGGTGGCCGGGGTTGAGGCGGACCGGGAGGCCGGTGGCGGCGAGGTGATGGCCGGTGATCTGTTGCCACTGGTGCCAGGTGTCGGGGGCGTGGGTGGGGTGGGTGAAGGCCGGGATGTAGCGGCTGCCGTCGTCCTCGACGACGGTGTAGAGGCCGGTCTGCCCCTCCTGGGCGAACAGGATGAGTGTGGCGTCGCGGAAGGCCGTGAGGAGTTCCTGCTCGCTGCCGTAACCGGTGACAGCGCGCTGCAGGGCTCCATCCAGGGCGGTGACGGGGGGCGGGAACTCCAACGCCACCGGCGACGGGCGGTAGTTCGGGTTGTGCGTGAAGGAAACGAGCTGGCCGGAGCTGTTGACGGACCAGCCGCCCACGATGCCGTACGGGGGGACGGCGCCGTTGGGGTCGAAGTACGGGTCGATCGCATACACGTAGCCGTCGCGCTGCCGTGCGGCCTGGGCGCGCAGAGCCTCGGTGACCGGGGGAACGACGGCGGCAGGGCTGGACGGGGTGGTCACAGCGACTGGCTCCACTGCTCTTCGAAGGCGATCTGCTCGGCGACGGTGGCCAGCGTCTCGCGGGGGGCGGGGTGGAAGGTCTGGATGCGGTCGGCGCTGGTGGGGCGGAGCCCGAGCCTGAGTCGGTAGACGAGGAACCCCCCGGTCCCACGGCACATCCCGGAGGGCCAGGTGTCGCGACGCGAGCCGTTGACACCCAGGAGCCACCCCTGGGGTTCGATCTGCTCGCGGATGCGGGTGAGCGCCTCGAAGCAGTCGTCCGCTGTGCCGGTGACATGCCCCCAAGGGCCGTTGGCGGTCACGGTGAAATCGTGGTTCTCGCCTTCCCAGTGCAGGACGGCGTCGGCCTGCTGGTCGCCGTTGAAGGCGAGGATTTCGAAACGGTCGGGGACCAGGCCATTCATCGGGTCCATCCTTCGGGCAGTTGACTGGCGGGCGGTGCTTCAGGGGCGGGAGCGACGGGTTGTTTGGGGATGTGAGGCTCGTAATGGGGATTCGGCGCCCATTCTCCCTTGGTCCCGTCGGGGAGGATCTCCCAGGCCCCCTTGATGTGCTTGCGGTCGATGCCCCCGGCGAAGGCGATCTCCTCCTCACCTCGGTACTTGTTGTTCGGCAAGGTCTGGTTGACGTCGATGCCGCCGGGAGCATCCACCTCGTACCGGTATTTGGTCAGCCAGTTGGCATCGGCGTCCTTGGTGGTGCCCACAAAAGCCGACGCCTGGTTGCCCTCCACATAGCCATGAAGGTTTGTGTTGGACGCGTCGCGTGGGTGGAAGCCCTGGTCGAAGATCTCCTGGGGATGGCGGTTGTCGTTGCGATACAGCGGCTCGTGGTCTTCGCGCCACACCGGCGTGTGGCTGATGCTGTCGACGTCGACGCTCTTGTCTGCGGCTGCGGGAAGGCTGCGAGGGTCGTCCGGGTCCAGATCCCTACCCGCCCCGGCGGCGTCATCAGCGTGCTCGGCAACGTCATCGGTATGCCTCACCGCATCATCGGCATGCCGAGCTGCGTCGGTCGCGTCGTCGGCGTGCCTGGCAACGCCGGCGGAGTCCTCGGCGGCGGTCTGGCTGAAGGTCTTGGCAGCGTCTTTGGCGACAGCGCTTTCCGCGCCGTGGGCGACGGCCTTGGCTCCGACCTTGCTCGCGGCGCCTGCGCCGCCGAGGAAATTCGTCGCGAAGGCGCCGATGGCCTCGTTGCGGTCGGTGCTCCACCCCTCTCCGATGACGCCCTTGGCCAGCTCGGTGGGGTGGTTGGCAGTGTGAATCAGGCCGCCGGCGACACTGGTGAGGTTGGTGATGTAGTCGGCCGGGTGGGTCAGGTTGTACGGGTCCTGGAAGTTGACCGTGCGGACCAGGCGCAGCATCGAGGTGCCGGTCTTGATGATGCCGCCCAGCTGGTGCTCGGCCCCGACCAGCTGGTTTTTCACCGTGTTGCCGGCTTCGATCTTGAGGCGGTCCAGGCCTTGGGGCTCGGCGGGTGCCTGGCTGATGCCTCGGATGAGCTTCGCGGCCAGTTGGGTGCCAGCGCTGTCGCGCTGGCTGCGGGCCGTCTTGAGCAGGTGCTCTGCGGATTCGCGTCCCTCGGCGCCGGGGTCGTGGAACGGGCCCGGCGCCTGCGGAGACTGGTCCCCGGCGTCATCGGCCTGCTGGGTGTAGTTGTCGACCTTGCGCTGGTATTGCTCCAGGGCCGCCGCGGTCTGCTTCTGGGCCTGCTTCCACCGCTCGACCGCCTCACGGGCCTGCTTACACGCCCACTCGACGGTGTCGGCGTAGTGATCCATCGCAGCGGCCGCGTCCTCGAACGAGTCGGCGGCCCTCAGCCAGCGCTTGGGGTGGGTCTGCACCTTCTCGCGAAAGCGGTCAGCGGCCTGTCCGTGCCAGTCCGAGGGATCCATCTTCCGCAGCGCCAAGCCGGTACGTTCGAAGGCCTCGCCCAACTTCTTCAACTGCCCTGCGGACTTACGGATGCTGCTCGCGTCCCCGTGCAGCAGCAGGGCGGGGTCGTCGCTCTCGCCCAGCTGGAGCTCGTGGGTCTGGGCACCCAGCTCGTTGGCCGCCCAGGAGCCGGCTGCGTCGGCCTTGTCCGCCCAGCTGTGTGCGCCCACTGCATCAAGCAGCTTCGCAGTACCGTGGGTGACGGTCTGCACCCCGTCGGCCAAGCCGTCGCGGGCTGACTGGGTGACGCGGTCCAGATCGTCGAAGAGGCCCATCACTTCCCCTTCGCCGCAGTGCCGGCGTCTTGCCCGTCGTCGTCATCGCTGAAGGGCGCGGAGCCGACGGCCTTCACCACCCCGATCTGGCTTCCGGTCACTCCGGTCTCAGTGACGTCTGTCCAGGCGTTGGAGAGGTTCTTTCCGCTCTTGTGCAAAGCGTTGTCGAAACTGTCAGCGGAGTAGTCGGGGGTGTAGGCGTCCTTGATCTTGCCGCCCACCTGGCTCCAGGACATCTTCTCCGCATCCTTCGACGTCAGCGTCGGGTCCGCAGTCGCGGACAGCACAACGTCCTTGAGGACGTCCATGCCGTACTCCTCCGCCTCGTGGTAGTAGCCCGCGTTGAGATCCAACGTGCCGGCCACCTCGTTGCCCTCGTCCAAGAGGGCCTGGACCTCCCAGCTCCAACGCTCGGCGAAGTCGTCCAGCATCTGAGAGGCATCGGAGTGCCCCATCACGATCGGTGACACCGACAGATCGGAGAAGCCCTGCCCCGTGGACGCCTCAGTCGCATCCGTGATCTTCTTCAGCTCGTCCAGCGCATCGTTGATGCCCTTGGACACCTGCTTCAGAATCTGCGGATCGACCCCGAAATCACCACCGCTCACCACGTGGCCGGCTCCCCCTTGGCTACGGATTCCATATCGAGCGCAATCCCATCCGGCACGATTCCGGACACAGGTGGCAGGAAGGCGCGAAGTCCAGAGGACACGTCCACCACGACCCCCATCGGAACCCGGTCCCGCTCCACCAGCCCAGGAAGCAGCTCTTGCAACAGCTCCTCACCGCCCACGCGCAGGTAGCGTGCGTACCGGGCCAGTTCGGCGGGCAGTTCGCCGGGCTTGGCTGCCTCCCACTTTTGCTGCAGAAAGGCGTGCATCTCACGTGTGCTGGTGAACGCGAACAGCCAGCGAATGTCATCCAACTCGCCACTCCATACGGCGCCTTCACCGAGCAGGGGGAGCAGAAGCTCTGCGCCCTGCACGGCTTCGACAAGCGCCTGTGGATCCCCTTCACCTCGTAAGAACGCGGCCATCTGCGCGCGCAGTTCCGCCGTCCCTGCCGATTGCTCCCCACCCAACTGGCTCCGCACCCCCGCTTGTGCCGACCTGCCACGACTTCAGCACATGCCAGGCCAGGCAGCTCGGTACGACTAGTAATCACATGGCATGAGCAAAGGCGATACTAGATTGACGCCTGTGATCCCCGCGAATTGGGAGAGGGCGTGAGTCCTTCCCGTAGGCGCAATCGGCGGTGACCCAGGCGATATCGATCGCGACGTCCTCCCCGGACAGATTGCCCGCGAGGAACAACAACGCCGTGCCTTGGCCGAATTCGTGCGAGATTGGGACACAAGTAGGCGGAATGCGCAGGTCTAGGCTGTCGCCGATGGTGCGGACGGCTGGGGGTGTTGCCGGGCCCGGCTATATGGATACCGCCGGTTCAACGATCCGATCGTTTGAGGGTCACACCACGACAGACTCGGACTCTTCGAAGATGTCAGCGACCTCGTGCACGTCTCCGCAATGCGGACGATTTATTGCCGCGTTGGAGCATTCGCAGATGGTGAGCGTGGCGGGACCGGGTCCCGCCACGCTCCCTCCGATTGGCGATGAGGAGGATGCTCAGGATTACGCCTGTACACCTGCTGGAACACATCAGGTCGAGTCCGCGACGCGCGCGTCGCCGGTCAAAGCCGCGTCGGTGAGGCGGGCGGGCAGGTCCGCGTAGGGCAGGTCGAAGAAGAAGTCGACCTTGAGTAGCCGCACTCATGTGCGCTGCCGCGTTGGAGGGTTGGCTTTTGTCCATGGAACAGATGCCGTACCCGTACGAAGGTGAGCCGAGGCGTCCGACGGACGAGGGTCGTGGGCCCTTGCGGATCGCAGCTCCGGCGATCTCGACCGCCGTGGTCCTGATCGAGGTGTTCGTGCTCGGCTGGCTGTTCATCATGACGGCCGCGCTGTGCGGCAGTGCTTGTCACTACGGGCGCGGCGCGATGAGATTCTCGTTCATCCTCACGGTGTGCGGCTGGGGGCTCGTCATCCCTATGGCACTGCTGCTGATTTGCTGGCTCCTGCCGTGGCGGCGGCGCTATGACCAGGCGCGGAAGGCCGCTGCGATTCTGGCGCCGCTCTCCCTCGGAGCGCTCTACATCCTCTTCAACGTACTGCTCGCCGTGTCGTGAGCCTCTGGGGTGCCAGCACTGCCGACCAGCGTCGGCCTTGAGACCGGCATGCATGGGGCGGGGCGGGGCCTGACAGCGGCAAGATCTTTCCCGCGTACGGCCAGCGGTCCCCACGCACGGTCCCCACCGGCGGCCAGTTGCACTCCCCGGGGAGAGAGGATCGCTCGCGGAGGTGCTGTCGCGTCCCGCCGATGCGGACACCGCCGATCTGCGGGCCCGGCCGGTCCCGGATGTGCTGGCGATCTTCCGCCCGATGTCCGCCGATGAGATCGACTTCGACATCGATCTTCGCGAGCTGCAGGGCCAGGACGGCGTGGACACCCTGTGCGGCCTCCTGGGGGCGATCGGCCGCCGGCTCGGCAAGCCGGTGGTCATGACCGGCGAAGGCGACTACGGAAACCCGGTGCTCGGGTTCGACCCCGCAGCCGACCGTGTGGTGCTCCTGGCCGATCCCCAGCGATCGCGCTGACCGGTATCGCCGCGGGCGGCGTCGGCTCAGATGAATGACGCGCGCGGCGAGAACCACCGAGCCAAGCACCGGTCACCCACAGTGATGACTTTCGCGGCCAGTTGACTCCCCGTCAGCTGCCTGCGGGGGGGGGGAAGGTCCGACTGGCCGCCGACAGGGGCCCGGCAGGAAGGCGCTGCCGACGGCGCTGTCGAGCGGATCCGCGTCACCCACGCCACCACCGTTCGGGTCTCGCTCTGCCTACTGCTGATGAGGCCTTGAGATTGTGGCTCTGCGGCTATCGGGGCGCGCTTCCTTCGCAGCCAAAGCTGGCCGTTGACCTTGTCCCTGGGGCAAGCCACAGCATCAGCGGGCCGGCTGAAGCACACCCCGACAGGAGGGAGGAGCGCGGATGGACACTGAGATCCACCGGCTGCGTCACCAGGAGCTGATGCGGCAGGCTGACCAATACCGTTTCGCTCGCGAGGTCATGAAGACCAAACACGGCTTCCCAAGTCACCGCGTCCGGCAAGCGTCGACCGAGTCGCCTGCCCGCTGCGTGGGCTGCGATCACTTCTCCACCGACGGGGCTGGCCTGCGGACGGGGGTCGGCCGGGAACGTCACGCTACTGCACCGGCACCACTGGACAGGGACTCACCGGGCGCCTCCTCGCCGGCTGCTTGCCAGGCACGGAGCTGGCTCGGCCGTACGGTGGCACCGAGCGCCGCCGCCGACACCGCGACGACCAGGAGCCAGATGGCGCCCGCCACGGCAAACGCCGCTTCGACCTGATCCTCCTCGACTGATGTGGCGAGCTGCGGCCTGACCATTGCCTTGGGGTCGCGGACCACGTTCACCTGCTCGCCGGGCCGGTCGTCGTGCTCACAGAAGACGGTGTCCGGCCTCTGGACCGGGTTGTCTTCGCGGACGGTACAGAGATACTCGGTGACCTTCCCCCGCCAGGGCGTGACCGCGGTGACGACTCCGGAGCGGGTCACGCCGCGCTCGCGCAGCACGACCGCCCCGGCCGAGTCGGAGGCGATCACCGGAACCGCGAGCAACGCTATGAACATCAACGCGTATGCCAGCGGTCGCACCAACGGAGTGGCCAGCACCGACACCACCTTCATCAGCCCCACCGCACTGACCACGCAGGGGCACCCCGGGCAGCCCCATGCCGTTGACGGCATGCAGCGCGCCGCCCAGAAGATGGAGCACCACAAGGACCGGAATCAGCACGGCGAGCAGCCACGGGTGACGCGGGTACCACGGAAGCGGTTCCGCACGCCCGCGGTGCCGTCCGCGGAGTCTTACAGAACTCCGTCCGCTCCCCAACACCTGTGCCGCGTCGGGCCGTCCTTCCGCGTCAGCATGCCGCTGCGGCCCCGGACGCTCCGGCGCGCCCTCCCCCGTCGCCATCATGTACGACATCCTGGCACCCGCCACCTGCTGCTCGGTCCTGGACCTGCAGGCCCAAGACCGGTCGGGCCAGGGGAGCGGTCACAGGCTGTCTCAGCGCCCGATCGGCGTTCCGCACCTGGGAGGTGGCATCATGTCGGGTCGTGTCCCGCGCCGTTGGTTTCCCGGAAGCCCGGCGGCCGGGCGGATCGTGCTCGACTACGGACGGTGGGCCGGCCATGGGGCGTACCGGGAGTTCGTACGGAACGAAGCCGGAGAGCTCCACTTGGGCGTGAGCTTTTCGGGCCGGCGGGGAGAGGTGGGTAAGGGCGGTGACCAGCACGAGTCCGGGCGATGGGACGGACGGGCCGCCGCTGCCGCCACCGGGTGCCGGCCGCTCCGCCCGGCGGTCCCGGGGCCGGGTGTGGCTCGGGGGATTGACGTGGCTCATGGTGGCCCTGATATCGGCAACGGCCTGCTACGTCGTGTTCGCCGTGGTGCTGCCCACCGACGCCAAGCTGTACCGAGACTACGCGACGGCCAAGCACTGTCGTGCCCACGCTCCGGAGGAGGGGTGGGAGGACTGCCTGCGTACGGTCCCGTTCACCGTCGAGCGCACGAGGGTCGACCACGGCATGCGGAACTCCACCTTCGAGGCGACCTTGTCCGGCGCGCCTTTCTGGAACGGGGTCGTGCGGTTCCGTGGTGAGGAGCCGCTGCTGGCGCACCTCCGGCCGGGAGAGCAGGTCAGCGGTACGGTCTGGCGCGGCGACATCGTGGCGGTCGGCAAGGGGAGCCTGCGGCAGGCCACCTCCCGCGAGCCCGGCTACGACCCGCAGTTGACCGCCGCCCTCGGCACATTCACCGGTCTCCTGGCGGCCCAGGGGCTCGGGTTCGGTGCTGTGCGACTGGTCAGGCGCCGTGGCCACGAGCCCTTCACCTGGCTCCCGTACGGCCGGGCGTTGTTCTCCGTCATGGCGCTCACCTGCGCGGCCGTGGGAGTCCCGGGCTGGTGGCTCGGCTTTGCGTGGTGGGTGATTCCCGTCGTCGCCGTACCGGTCGCGGCGCTGTCGGCCCGGTGGCTCTACCGGTTGTGGCGCCCCCACCGCCGGCCCACGGCGGTGGAGACGCCGAACCAGGGCGGCGGTCCGTTCCGTTACGGGACCGAACTCTCCTGACGGACCGGGGCCGCTTTGACGGACCGGGCCCTGGGCCGATCGAGGATGGCGGAGGCACCGGGCGCCTTTCACCCGGGACCCGTAGCACCCGGCCACCACAGCATGAGCCACGGAGACGCCGCCCCTGAGCAACGAACGTATACACCCTGGTGGGGGCGCAGGGGCATGCCCCCCTCAAAGCGGCCCCCGTCTCAGCTGTGAACGCTTATCAGGCGGGTTCGTCGGGATCAGCCCATACCTCGGAGGCGGTGTCGAGCGAGTCCAGTACCAGGGTGTCCTGCTGCAGAAGCCGGACCAGGCGGGCGACCTGGTCGTCGGAGAGAGGCAACAGCAGGCACTGCCCTTTGGCTGCCGGGTCCGGCGGGGCGACGACGATACGGGCGGTCGGTCGGCCGGGAAGACGGGGCATCGCGTTGACGGTGAGGTTCACCCAGCCGATGAGGGCATTGCCCAGGCGGCCGTGGTCCGTGCTGTCGTCGAGGTCGACCCATCCGACGGTCGCCGTGCTCAGCATGTCCTGCGGAGGATTCGACATGCCGTCAGGCTGCCACGGCCATACTCGACTGGCTCTGCTCCTCTACCGCGTCGGCGCGTCCCCACCCCCTGATCTGTTGCAGTGGGAAGTTGAAGCCCTCGAACCCGACGAACTTCAGCGCCTGGTCCTCGCCGCCGTCGCCCCGTACATCGACCGCGAAGTCCTTGCCGAACAGATCGCCCGCGAGGAACAACAACGCCGCGCCTTGGCCGACTTCGTGCGGGGCTGGGACGCAGCGGGCGGAATGCCGCAGCTCTAGGCTGCCGCCGATGACACGGACGCGGGTGGGTGGTGCCGGGCCCGGTGACTGGGTTCGGGCCCGGCTGTATGGATACCGACGGTTCAACGATCAGGTCGTTCGAGGGTCACACCACGGAAGACGTGGGCTCTTCGAGGATGTCAGCGACCTTGCGGGGCACCGGCGAAATGTTGAGCACCTCATCGACGAGACTCACTACCGTGGTCGGCACGGCGAGAGGTGGATCCAGTGAGCATCAAGGAGTCCAGTGAGCTCCGTATGCAGGAGATCGAGGCGACGCTACAGGACGTCCTGACGCACATCCGCCCTCAGGGGCACCCGAGCTGGGGGCTCAACACGTGCCTGGTCACCAACGATCAGCTGGACCGGTGGCGTCAGGCTGCGGGACTGCCTCCGGCCGATCGGGAAAAGTCCGCGCGGGAATCCAGGCGCGGCTAGAGGGGAACGCCAGATCGTAGGGAGCCGGAACCCACAGGCGTCCCGGTGCCCGCCCGCACATGTCTCCGCGATGCAGGGGAGGCTGTTGTCCGATCAGGTGACCGCGGCAGCGGCATGTCGTTTCCAGGACGTGACGAATGAGCGCCTCGATTCGGTGATCAAAGCGAATGACCTGATTCAGGCTCAGCTGGAGGGGATCGCCATGGCCGTCGCTCCCGAACAGATCGCTGGTTCCAGCTGGGAGGAGTTCAACCTCCGTGCGGAGATCATTGATGATGCCCTCCGGCTCTGTGAGGACGCAGAAGCCGCGATCGATTCCGGTGAGCCAGATGACGCCCTCGCGGCCTTGATGAGTGCCATTGGCCGGCTCGCGGTCCAGCTGCGGGATCGGATCCTGGACCAGGCCGTGGCGTCGAACCCACCACCGGAGACTTCGCCCAACGATTGCTCGGAGTAGGACGGGCTGCGCAAGGATGGGGGCATGATTCAGTTCCCCGCCCGCCGCCGACACTACGGCGGCCCGCGAGGCTCTGCATCGCGCGCTGCGGCTCCTGGACGACCAGGACAACCCGCTTGCGCTCGACGAGGCCCGCGAGGCGGCCCAGGCGGCTGCGGACGCAGTGCCATACCCGTGGCGGGCGCGGCACTGCATTGCATACCGGCGCAACGCGAGGGAAGACACCTGCCGCAGCCGCACCTGCACCCGTTGCGCCGCGTTCAGGGCCGGCGACCCCATGCCACCCGACGACTACTGATCAGCAAGCCGGACTGCTCTCGGTGGTACGGGCGCACCGGCTACCGGTGATGGGGCTCTTTGAGTTTCTTCAGAGTCGCTCTTCCCGTCGCTTATTTGGATGTTGAACGGTGTGCGGGAACTGGCGAGCAAGAGCATGTGAGGGCCCGGCGACCGGCAGGTCGTCGGGCCCTGGAGATCAGTGAGCAGTCAGCCGGAGTTGATTAGGGAGTTCTCCGCAGCGGGACGACGCCGGGTCCGGGGATGGCCGGCCGGGCGGCTTCCGGGGTGGCCAGCAGCGCAACGATGGTGATGGGCTGCTGGCAGTGCGGGCAGTTGCGTGTGGCGGTGGGTTCCATCGGGTCCCGCTCAGGTGGGAGTTGGCGACTTCCGCTGGTTCGGGTAATGGGTTTGGGTGGTGGCGGAAGCGCGGGACGGGGTGCGGGCGGTGGTGTCTCACCGAGCCGGCGGGCTCGTTCTTGGTCGCGCTGCTGCCCGCGTTTGCGGTCGGCGGCTCGGCGGCAGGCCGGGGAACAGTAGTGCTGGCGGGTGGTCCGGGGTGCCTGGAAGGTGGTCTCGCAGACCGGGCAGACACGGTCGTCGAGCGCGTCGGCGCCGGTGCGGGCCGTGAGGCGGCACTCGGTCGAGCAGTATGACCTGCGGGCACTGGAGGTAGTGGTGAAGTCCTGTCCGCAGGCCAGGCAGTTTCGCTGGAGCGGGGTCTGTTTGCGGTTCTTCTCGGCGCAGGTGGGCGAACAGTAGATCTGGCGACTCTTTGCGGTGGTGAGGGTGAAGACGGTCTCGCAGATGGGGCAGCGTCGGGCCATGGCGTCACCGATTTCCGGGGTGTTGGTGAGGTCACGAGACACGGGCGTTCACTCCCTGACGCAGGGTGTCGGCCTGGCTTTGGTGGCCGCGGAGTCGGTAGGACGGGCCGTCGATACCAACGACGGCGGCCCGGTGCAGGAGCCGGTCGAGCATGGCGGCGGCGACGGTGGCGTCACCGAAGGCGCCGGCCCAGTCGGCGATGCCGACATTGGTCGTCAAGATCGTTGACGACTTCAGATACCGCTGGTTGATCACCTGGAACAGGGCCGAGGCCCCGTCCTCGGGCAGCGGCAGATAGCCGAGTTCGTCGATCACCAGCAGCTTGGGGCCGGCGAAGAAGTTCATGCAGGTCTTCCACCGGCCTTCCAACGCGGCCTTGTGGCACTTCGCCGCGAGTTCGGCGGCGGTGGTGAAGTAGACGCGGTGCCCGGCATCGACGGTGGCCCGGGCCAGCGCGACGGCGAGCATGGTCTTGCCGACGCCGGGCGGGCCGACGAACAGGACGTTGGAGGCGTCATCGAGGAATCGCAGGGTAGCCAGGTCACGGACGAGTTTCTCGTCGACGCCAGGCTGGGCAGCGAAGTCGAAGTCGTTCAAGGTCCAGGGCTCGGGCAGGCAGGCGAACCGGAGCCGGGAGGCCAGCCGTCTGGCCTCCGTGGCCTCGACCTCGATCTCCAGCAGCCGCTCCAGGGCTGCGGTAAGGGACATGCCCTCAGCCCGCGCCTGGTCGCAGACGCGGTTCAACGCCTCGGCGGCATCGTTGAGTTTGAGGTAGGAAAGGTGGCCCCGCAGCTGCTGGAAGCGGCGTGCTTCGCTCATCTTCATTGGCGGCGTCATGCTCACTCCGTGTTCTCCTCCTCCGGTGAGGGAGCGTGCCGCAGCCGGTCGGCCACGGCGGCATAGTGGGACAGGTCGATCACGACCCGTTCGGCGGTCGAGGCAGCAGCGGCCTGCCCCGCGCGGAGCCGCTCGGCCTCGGCCAGCGCCGCCGGCGAGGGCGGGCGGCGGACCTTCGTCTTGCAGGGCGCCTTCTGGGAGAAGGACTCCAGGACCTTGCGTTCCAGGGCGACGACATGGCCGGCGTCCCGGACCGTCTGCCCGGACCCTCGCAGGGCCCTGCGGTGGCGGGCAATGACCGCTCCGCCGGCGGTGAGGATGTCCAGGAAGTCCTCACCCAGACGGTGGCGGACCACCACCTGGGTTCCGGACAGCCCTGGCGGCACCGAGTACGAGTTGCCCTCGAAGGACACCAGGGCCTGCGCGGTGATCGTGCGTTCGACCGTTACTTCCGCCGGGAAGGGTAGCGAAGGAAGATCCAACAGCACTTCGGCATCAGCGAGTTCACCGACGGTGGTCCGGACACCTTCCAGAGTCCGGCGCCGCCCGTCCATCCGGCCAGCCAGTTTGTCGACGCCGGACTGAGCCTGCTCGACGGTCAGACCGTCAGGGACCGTGCGCCACCAGCGTTGCGCGGCGGAGTGGTTCGCCTTCTCCACCACACCCTTGCGGTTCCCGCGGCGCGAGGGACAGATGTCCACGCCGACGCCATAGAACTTCGCGACCGCGGCGAACCCCGCAGTGACCTGCCCGCTGGACGGGTAGCAGACCGTGGACATGCGGTCGAAGCGCCATCGGCGGGCGGTCCCGCCCAGTTTGCGGACCACCTGATCGAGGGCCTGGACCAGGTGCGGAAAGTCCTCCCGCTCGGCCAGCACCGCTCGCCATCGACCTGAGTGCGGAAGCGCGCCGACCAGAAGATGGGCATGCTCCCCAATACCCCATTCATCAGGAGGAGTTGGAAGTTCCAACCAGTCAAACTGGATCTCCTCTCCCGGCGGGTGGGCGATGACCGCGACATCGCGGCCCTTGGTCGCCTGGCACGGTTCGCAGTGCGGCCGGACGTCATGGCGGCGCAGGGCCCGCGTGAACGTGGAATAGCCGCCCTGATAGCCGAGCTCGATGACCTCGTCGAACAGGGCCGTCGCCCACAGGTGCGGATCATCGGCGAGGCGCTGGCGGCAGTAGTCCAGGAACGGCACGAACGCATCCGGCGCCTGCCGCCGCTGACCAGGCGTCCTTTCCCCATTCAGGTAGTCCCGGATCGTCTGCCGGTCACGCCCCAGATGCCGGGCAATCGCCGAGATCGTCCATCCCTGACGACGCAGAGCGTGTGCGTCCACGTCTTCCTCCCGCGTGAGCATCCAGGCCCCCGAACAGGCCGACCTTCAAGCACACGCAGGCTCTCCACGACACACCGACGCCAGTTCGACACGCCGGGCAAGATCACACAAAGGGTGGGGAGATCAACTGAGCACGTTTGCCGAGCCCCGTGAGCAGGGGTGGCGAAAATCAAAGAGCCCCATCACCGGCAGGACCACGACGGTTCACGGCGACTGGTGCTCGCTTCAAATCCGCGTCGGTGAGGCGGGCGGGCAGGTCCGCGCAGGGCAGGTCGAAGAAGAAGTCGACCTTGAGTAGCCGCACTCATGCGCGCCGCCGCGTTGGAGGGTTGGCTTTTGCCCATGGAACAGATGCCGTACCCGTACGAAGGTGAGCCGAGGCGTCCGACGGACGAGGGCCGTGGGCCCTTGCGGATCGCAGCTCCGGCGATCTCGACCGCCGTGGTCCTGATCGAGGTGTTCGTGCTCGGCTGGCTGTTCATCATGACGGCCGCGCTGTGCGGCAGTGCTTGTCACTACGGGCGCGGCGCGATGAGATTCTCGTTCATCCTCACGGTGTGCGGCTGGGGGCTCGTCATCCCTATGGCACTGCTGCTGATTTGCTGGCTCCTGCCGTGGCGGCGGCGCTATGACCAGGCGCGGAAGGCCGCTGCGATTCTGGCGCCGTTCTCCCTCGGAGCGCTCTACATCTTCTTCAACGTACTGCTCGCCCTGTCGTGAGCCTCTGGGGTGCCAGAAGACGCCACTACGTCGGGGCTCGGGCCGGCTGCGGTGATCTGAACGAGGTTCCCCTAGCTTGTCGTTTACACGTCGCCGCGCCGCGGATGGAGGGCGTCCTGCACGCTGGGGTAGGACCAGGTGCTCGGGTGGAGGCGCGGTGCCCGGGATGTCGGAGTCGCCCGTGACAGCCTGTGGGCATGGCAGACGCGTTGGATGTGGCGAGTGCTGGGTGGGTTGACCTCGACGAGCAGTCGGACCACGGCCGCCTGGCTCAGGCGTTGCTCGGGTGGGCGAACTTGACCATCAACGCGATCCCGGGTTTCCACGGTCCGCCGACCGCGCGGGTCGTCATCGCACCGTCGGAGGCCGCGGAGCCGGGCGAGTGCCTGCGGTAGGTGCTGTCAAACGACCAGGTTGAGCGCCTGGTTGCTCTGCTCGACCAGGACACTCAGGTCCTCGACGCACTCGACGAGCAGTAGAGCCTGGGCCTGCGGCCATCGGCTCGCGCTCGTGCGCTCTTGAATTGCCGCCCACTGCTCCTCGGGATCCGAGATCGCCGCCAGGGTAGTTGACGTCCCCCGCGTGGACCAGCGTGGCTCCGGTGCCCGGTGGCATCGGGGCCACGCTGCCTCGCCTCCTTGATCATTCGTCCCCGCTGGGGCTGTCAGCTGCGGCTACGCCCAGTCCAGTCCCAGCCCGGCCAGGGTGGTGAGCTGGTCGCTGGTGAGCTTGGCGCGGCGGGTTTTGGTGTTCGATAGCCATACCCCCAGCCGCACAATGACCGGGTCACCGCCGTCGGCGGGGTGGAGGCTTTCTTCGTGTTTGCGGGGGACCTTCGTGTGGCCTTCACGTGCGGTGTACTGCGCCAGCGCCGTGATGCCTCGTTCGAAGGCCGTCATCTTGGCCAGACCCGGCACTCCTGCGGGGACGGCCGCCGGCTGCTGTACAGCGGCTGTCTCCGGTTCCGGGGCGGGGGAGAGGGCGGGTTCGACCCCGAGGCCGGCCAGACGCTCGCGCTGCCCCTCGCTCAGCTGCTCCCAGCCCTCCCGCTGTGCCTGCAGCCACGCTCCGACGTCCTGGCCGCCGACGGTGACGCCGGGCAGGACCTCCTCCAGTGTTGCTCCGTCGTTGATGAGGCCGGCCAGTGCCGTATACCGGCGTTGCCAGTCGATGGGCCAGGTGGGGTTCCAGTCGGGGTCGATGGCCTCCAGTGCCCGCCGGCGGTCCTTTGCGCGTTCCTCGTCTTTGCCCAGGCCCCCGGTTTTGCGGCAGTTGGCGAGCCATTGGCCGACCGCGACGGTGTCGATGGAGGCGTCCTTGGGGGCTGCGAGGGTGCCGTGGAGGGCGAAGTAGTCCCGTGCCGCGGCGAGGTTCTTCCAGAACCGTGCGTCGGCGACCGACCACACCATGCCCAGCTCGTTCAACAACTCGACCCGCCACGCCTTGAGCGTCCCGGCGCGGAACTGGCGCCGCTGCTCGCTGACCCAGGCCCCCAACGCATACGTGTCGTCGCCGTTGCCGTCTCCGGTCTCGCCGTCGGCCTCGGTCGTCCCGATCGGAACAACGGCGTCCAGCGGCACCTGCGCATCACCATGCTTCTCGACCCACTTGCGCAGCGCGTTGAGGCCCGACAGCCACACCTCGGAGTCAGGCCGCAGCACCCGGGTACGCAGGAACATCGCGATGACGTCGGGGTCGCGGGGGAGGGAGAACCGTAGCAACGGCACCCCCCTCTTCTTCCCACCCTCCTCGTCCTCGCCCGCCTCATGGCCGGCCTCGCCGCGCCGGGCCCTCGCCTCGCCGCTCTCGCCTTCCTCGGGGGTGCCGGCGCTGAGGTCTTCGGCCGCCAGCTCTTCGCCGCCTTGACGGTCTTCGCCGGCGGCCTGTTGCTCCTCGTCTTCTTCGTCCTTCTTGTGTTGGGGGTCGAGGGCGACGACGGAGGTGGCCTTGCCGCGGGCGCCGCGGGTCCCCAGGACCATGCGTTCGACGATCCGCTCGTCGTGGGCGCGCAGTCCCTGGAGTACGGCGACCAGGGGTCGGTAGCTGGCGGAGGCCATCATGTCTTCGGGGTTTTCGCCTGGCTGAAGGAAGACGGGCACGATCAGCCTCGCCACCTTCCCTTCCCCGGGGTCCTGGCGCAGGCCGCGGCCGGTGATCTGCACGATCTCCACCGGCGAGCTGCGGGTGTCGGCGAAGACGACGCCGCCGACGCCACGCTTGCCGCGGATGTCCACGCCCTCACCCAGCACCCGGCAGGACCCGAGGATGCCGAAATCCGTGACCCACCCCTCGGCGTCGAGGCCGTCGGCGAACCGGTCCAGCACCGTCCGCCGATGCTGCGCCGGGTGCTCCCCGCACAGCCACTCCGCCCCTACCCGCTTCGGGTAGAGGGCCGGATCGGTCTCGTGCAGCTCGGCCGCGGTCTCCGGCAACGCTCGGGCGAACGCCATCGCGTCGAGGGTGCGGCTGTGAAACGTCATCAGGCTGCGGGCGCTGATGGTGTCCGCGTGTTTGAGCAGGGCGGCCTGCAGCGCGGCCAGTCGCCGGCCGCGCACTTCCTCCGCCGACGCGTCCGGCCCGGGGGCTTCGGGGTCGCGGATCTCCAGCACGTCGATCTCGAACGAGGCGAGAATCCCCCGCTCGATGCTCTCCATGAGCCCAAGCTCGAAAAGCACGGGCCCGTAGAGTTCGACGTCGTCGAAGGAGGCCACCAGACGTCCACCCAAGGCTCCTGAACCGTCCTCAGAATCGCTCGCCGAACCCGGCTGGCCCGTGTCTCCGACGGCGCTCGGGGAGGCTGCCCACAGGCGTGGTGTGGCGGTCATGTACAGGCGCCGCACCGCCGGGATCCGCTCCTGATCGTGCACCGCTGCCCATGCCTTGCCCAGGTCACCCGAGGTGCGGTGGGCTTCGTCGACCACCAGGAGGTCGAACGCGCCCATGCGCTGCCCGTACGAGCCGCGCAGGGCCCGCTCCAGCACCCCCGGCGCCCCCGCACCTTCACTGTCGTCGCCGGCCGCGATGTCCTGGTCGTCCTCCAAGCCCTGCGGCGACAGGCTGGCGTACGTGGCGAACACCAGCATCGGCCCGCTGCCGACCCACAGCGCCAGCTGCGTCGGGTTGGTCGTGCACCGCACGTCCAACTCCTCCAGCAGCGGGTCAGACCCCAGAGAGCACACTGCCACCGCCGGCCCCTTGTGCCCCACCGCACGCCACGCTTCCGCGGTCTGCGTCAGCAGGTCCAACGTCGGCACCAACACTCCCACCAGACCCCGGGGCACCATCTTGAGCGCCGCGGTGGCCGCCGTGATCGTCTTGCCCGACCCGGTCGACGACACCACCGTCCCCCGCAGACCCCGGGCAGGCATCCCTCCCTCTACAGGACCCGAAAGACCGCGGATAATCGCATCCACGGCCTCCACCTGATGTGGCCGAAGTGGAATACCACTCATTTCACACCCCTCCATTGCCCATATTCCAACGATTCAACGAACCTGCATTCCGCACGGGAATTCAGCGCGACGACCTAAAGGGCTGGACCGACACCGCGCCGTCCTCGCCGATGACCATCCGCTCCGCCAGCTGCGCCAGGACCTCCTGCGGTGTCAGCCCGGCATGGGAGGCGAGTGCCCGTAGTCGCCGGCTCGGTCCTGCGGACAGCCACACCTTGGTGCGCAGTTCGTCCGCGGCCTCCCGCCGCCGTTCCTGGTGCGCGGCGTGCGCGGCCAGTGCCTGCGCACGCCGCGCTTCCCGCTCGGCGGCCCACGCCGAGCCGGCGCTGTCCCGGCCGGGCTCGTAGGTCTCCCACCCCGACGCCTCTACCAGGGCCTGCACGCGCCGCCACTCGGCATGCCTCGCGGCCCACACCTCGGCGAGCTCCTCCGGATCCGGCGCATACGGTTCCCGCACCACCCGCCTGGCGACCGGAGTTGCTCGGCCGTCTCCCGCTCCCGCACCGCTGCCTCGGCAACCTTCTCGGCCACCCGCGCCGCCGGCATTCCCGCACCCTGCCGCCGCACCACATCCCGGGCGAGGTCCTCGCTGTTCCAGATCACCGGCCGAGCTCCTCACCCGTGACGGGGGGCCGGTGCGGCGTGCTGGCTGCGAACGAGTCGCACCAGATCGACGTATCTGCCTTGTGCCAGCCGCCGGGCTTTCCGTCCTTGAAGGGCGGCTTGTCGTCCGGGTTGTAGTGCCCGGCATCGAGCGTGCAGACGATGACGTCCCCGTCGCTGTTCACCGTCCGCGCGGTGCACAGACCGCCGGCCTCACCCAGCGCCTCCAGCACCCGGCGCCGCGCGGTGGTGTTCGGATGCGTGCGCGGCAGCACCGTCTCCCGGACGAACGCCTCCAGCCGCACCAGGTCGGCGCGCACGTGCCGCACGTCTGCGAGATGCGCGGCCGGCGCAGCAGCCCCGGCCGCCCGGCCCTCCTCGCTGGTGCCGGGGTCGGCTTCGTGTAGAGCTTCGAGGGTTTCGAGGTCAAGGTCGATGGCCAGGTGGTCGAGATAGAGGCGCTGTTCAGGGGTCAGGCCCAGCCGGGGGTCGTCGGCGAGGCGTACGAGGGCCGCGGCGGTGAAGCCGGGGGCAACGGCCTGGACAGCGTGCCGCATGGCCTCCATGGTGGCTTCAGCCCCGTTCCGGTCGTCCTCGCCGGTGTAGTGCAGAGCGATGCTGTAGCTGTGCCACGCCCGTGCGGCCAGGGCTTCCATGGCGATGGAAACGCCTGGGTCCGGGTCGTCGGCCGACAGGGCCAACGAGCTCTGACTGGCTGGTTCATGGCCGCCCCTGTATCCGGCCGGGGTCTGTACAAGGCTCAGGCCGTGGTGGTCGAGGTAGGCCAGGAGGAACTGGGCCAGGGCCCGGCCGGGGTGGCTGGCGTGCTGAATCCCGGGTGGCTCGCTGGTCCAGCCGAAGGTGGCCTGGTGGGGCCGGGGCCGTACGCTGCCGGTGTGCGGGTCGGGGAAGACGACGGCGCGGGTGAAGAAGTCGTCCAGGAGGCTGAGCAGTTCCCCATCCGGATCGTCGAGTTCGCGGCCGCGCACGGTGGTGATGGCGGCCTCTAGGATGGTGGTGAGGTATCGCCGGCGGGCGTCCTCCTGCTGCCGGAGCGCGCTCTCCCAGCTCTCCTCGACCACCTCCACCACGCGGTACATGCCCTGGTCCGCGTACAAACCGTCCGGCTTCTCCAGCGCCTTCCGGGCCTTGGAGACGGCCTCCTCGACCGACCGGCCGTAGGCGTAGTTCGTCAGCAACGCGGCGCCGGGATGCGCCGGATCGGTGCGCTGAGCCACGATCCGATAGCGGATCAGCGCCGGATCCGACGCTTCTCCGATAGCGTCTTGTGATGACCGAGAGGGGGA